>MENC01000195.1:1082-5568 GCA_001768155.1 Bacteroidetes bacterium GWA2_30_7 | reverse complement strand
TTTTTACTTGGATTAAAATTATCTAATAATTTTTCAATAATCTTAATTTGTTTATCACTGAAAAAGGTTGTTTTTACTTTAGCTGCAAAAGCGGCAACTGGATTTATATCAAACCCTACACTTTTAAAACCCATAGTTTGAGCTACCAAATTTGTTGTTCCTACACCTGCAAATGGATCTAACACATATTCATCCTTAGATGGATTCTCTTTTTCAAGAGTTTGGACAATCAATTGTTCTGAGTATCCCTGTTTATATTCAAACCAATTATGCCTGGGAATTTCTTTATTGGTTTTAAAATTTACAAGATTAGAATAATGGTATCCGTCTTGAATTGAAAATTCCTTTTTTAATGATTCCAGCAGGGAGAGATACTTTGGAAAAAGAGTCTCATAAGTTTCTTTTTCTTGTACTAATTTAAGCTCACTTGTTCTTGCCATTTTAATGGTACATTTTTTTTAGGTAATCCTTATCGAAATGCCTGTATAATTTACGACTATCAATAATATTATTATTTAACCTTATAAAAGCTTCTATTTTTGGAATGGTCTTTAAGAACATAAGACGCAAAACTTCGTTTCTATCTTTTTTTGCTTTATTGAAGTTATGTATGAAGCTTTTGAATTCAAAGTCCAAATAGTTTATGAAATTCATAGCATCTTTTAAATCACTCTTTTTTGCCTCTTTAATTGGTTTTTTTGTAAAGACATAAATAAAATCACCATAAGGTGATCCTTTATATTTAGTATGTGCAGTTTGTTTATAATTTTTAACTCCACTCTGGAAAAACAGCCCATTTTCCTCTAAAGTAAATCCTGCCTTGAATATTGAGATAAGAAGTGCTAACCATGCACTAATATCTTTATTATTGAATGTTAAAACCAAGTATCTATCATTTTTTAAGACATCATAACATTTATTGAACACTGTATAAAGATTGTCTTCATAATCTTTCATATCTTTATACCCCTTGAAATTCTTTTTTCTATTTGCTACCGCCTCCTGAGAAAAATCTAGATTACCATCTTGGTATATATCTTTATTCCATACATACCAAAAATGAGATAATTCAAGATATTGAACATTACTTCCATAAGGTGGGTCTGTTATTATAGCATCCACAGAGTTTGAAGGGACTTTGCTACCTGCTATAGAACCAGTTTGGAGTAGTATGTTTCCTTTTTTCTCTAGCTCAGTGATAGTATCAACATATTCAACTTGATAATCACTGTGTTGATTAAACATAAGAGATTGCTTCATTCTGTTAAATGCTTTCTTAAAAGCAGTGATCACATTCACTTCACAAAATTGTGAGGGAATCCAGTATGCATGTTTTGACCAGGTAGTTGGTTTTCCAGATTGCCAACCTTGATGCGTGAATGCCATAATATTGGTATCACGTAAAGAACTACTAAAAATCAATCTCATAGTTTCATAACAATCCTTGTCTAGATTAAGTTTCTTTATGTAATCCAATAACAAGAGGTTTATGAGCAAATTCCGTTCTGTGAACAATTCCTGAAAAGTTTTTATGTTCTTGTTAAATAGAAGATCTTCCCATTGTCTATCCCAATCTAATGGGATTTCGTCTCTTGGAGTTCTAAGTCCAAGTTCCCCTAATTTCTTCTTTAAAAATAATATATGTTCTTTAATTTTAGATTTTCTTTTATCATCAAACTTCACAATAACCTTCTTTTTATCAAGGGGGGAATAACCAACAGAAAATAAATATTCATACCCTATTCGTTCACAGTTCTTTGGTTCAATATATCCTCCGACTGCTTTGTTACCTTTACATTTAATATTGGTACAAGAGTAGTACCCGTTTCTAATTTTATTTTCATTTGATAATAATGTGGACTCACCACACTTATTACACTTGACAATGAAAGTTAATTCATTCCATTCAACTTTGACTGATTTATTAAATAGGGTCGTTTGCTGAGATTTGAGTGGCATTTTATCATAATCTATATATAAATATTCCAAATATTTGATGATTTTTTTGTAAGCTATAAAAACACTTTTTTGGTTAGAAGCCTTTTTTATCATATTTTTAACTATGAAAACAGAAAGAGGATTGAGATCGTATCCTACAACTTTTCGGTCAGTAACTAGTCCTTCGTATATAGTTACTCCCCCCCCACAGAAAGGGTCTAGAATTATATCTCCTTTATTACTATAAAGTTCTATTAATTGTCTAAATACATTCCAAGGCCTTCTAGCAAAATATCTGTGGATTTTATATGGGGCTGTATGTGCTTTTGCCTCTATAGGTGAATATTCATTCATTTAATACCCTCTTTTTTATTTTCACTTCTTAAATAGTTCAGGATGTTCAGTATGGATGGGGATTAATTCCCCTGGATTTATCTCTTTGATCATACCCTTTATTTCGCCACCTGAAGCATGACCTGATGCATGGGCAAACTCATATTGGATTTTGAAATGTTCAAGCCAATTCTTTTTCCTTTCTTCATCCAGCTCCATATCATCGCAGAAAGGCTCGCAGATAGATTTAATCCATACAGCATTCTTAGGTTGTATATCTGTAAGCTGATTAATCTCCCATAAGCTCATTGAAACAACATACTTCCACGGATTTTTTGAGATTTCCTCAGCATTAATAGCATTTTTCATCCCAACAAAAGGTCTTTCCCATATTACGTAGTCTTGTTCTACTAATTTACAATCTATTCCATCCTTACATATTAGCCCCCAGTCTTTTTTAGGGATAAGGATTTTTACATCATCAAGAGAGAAGGGACATAAATCTCCAAGCTTATCAATAAGAAAAGCCAACTTCAAATTCACAACAAATTCTCTTTTATTGGCTTTAGCAGATTGAAAAATGCTGTTAACTCTGTCCAAATCCCTAATAGGGTGCTCCACAAAAACAACCCCTTTGGTTTTTGAGAGGATAGAGCTAATTTCTTTCATTACACCTTCTTCGCTGTCTTGTTTTTCATCATCAATTCTGGTGCCTTCACATAAGAGCCATTTGGGCTTAATTGATTTAGCTTTCTCAACAAATTTCCTACTGAATTTCTGATTGGAGCCATGAAACCTTATGTCTCCTGTGTAAACAAGAGTACCTTCATCAGAATAAATAATGTATCCACAAGCTCCTGGGAGAGAGTGGTCAACAGGAACCATTTCCACTTCCAAAGAGCCTATCTTTACTTTCTTATCGGGCACCATTATATGAAATTCTCTGTTATGAACATAATCTTTCTGTTTTCTAGTGACCCTACTTTTTTCCCCTTTTTTATTATCATAGTAAGTAAAAGCTTCACATGCTGTAATCAAATCAGAAAGCCTATTACTCCCTGTTTCTTCCAAACATTGTAGGATAATTTTTGTAGCTTCAGTTGAGAATATTGGGATATCTAGTCTTAGAAAATGAATATATTGTGCGTGGTCAGCATGAGCATGGCTTAGGAATACAGCGTTAACAGTTCTTTTTTCAGTAGGTCTTCCCATATGCCTCAAATAATCCTCTCTGTATATACCTGGAATTTCAGGAAGCAAACCAAGTTCAAAGAAGTCAGTTAAAGCAGAACATTTTCTCGGCTGTAAGAATTCAGAGAAATATTTCTCAGCCTGACCAAAACTCATACCAAAATCAAGCATTATTCTGGTTCCCTTATGCTCTACTAATGTCTTATTACCTCCAATCTCTTTTTCTCCACCTAAAATAGTAATTTTCATTCTAAATCCCCCCAATGTTTTATCAAATAAGATTCAACACCCTTTCCTGGATTGTAATTTAGGTATAACTTAATAAAATCTTCCTTTGCTCTCTGGTAGCTTTCATTGTTTATAATGCCTTTTCTTTTGGCCAAGAACAGCAAGGCAAGAGCAGGGGATCTTGATTGAGCAAGATTGCAGTGAATCAAAATCTTCTTTGTGGCAATATTCCTATCAATAAAGTCCAATGCAGTTGTTACAATCGGCTCAGTAAACTCATGAGAGAGTGGGACATCCATATCAACCATATTAAGAAAAAGATGGTTTCCTCTCTCAAGAATTAGATAGTAAGGATGATTCTTTTTTAAACTTCCTTTGTAGCCTACAGCTTTTTGGTGGCAAGGATGCTTGCAGGTGTGGATAACTGCCCATCCTTCTTTCTCATTGTAGAAACAATCAGATTCATCGCCGACAAAAAGATCTTCCTTAATTTCAATCAACTTTCTTCCCCCCTAATTAATGGTAGCCCCAATCAAGCATATTTTTCCTGAGTCAGTAACAGCCCACTCCTCTGTGAGATACCTTCTTTTTATCAAATCTTTGATGGAAGCATATATCAGACTGCGGTTCACTTGCACTTTTTTATTTATATCAGCTACCTTCTTAGTTCCTTTTTCAAGTTCTCTCAAAATTTTTATTTTAGTATTAGATAAATCAAAATCAATCAAAGGCAACATCATCATCTCATGATTATCTTGCCTTAAGTAATAAGCACCTTCAACCTTATCTTTATTAA
>MENC01000195.1:0-1050 GCA_001768155.1 Bacteroidetes bacterium GWA2_30_7 | reverse complement strand
ATCAAATTTTATGTGCTTCAGGTCTTTTTTTAGCCTTTTTATAGTAGCTCCGGTCTTCTTTTCATCCTTAACTGTAATGAGATACACTTTCTGCGGGCTAGATTTGTGGATAATTATATCAAGCACCGCACATTCATAAAGGTTAGCTATTAAGACTTTCACGCAAATCACCTCTAAGCAAACTTGGGGTGTACTCCTATATAAATGTTTTGTTTTGACTATAAATATATAGTAACTTGATATAAATGTCTATAAAATAATAGAAAGATTTATATACCTAAGGTGTTTTATTGTTTTAGGGATGGCTATATTTTTCCCTAAAAAAGATCAAAGGTGAAAAACAATGGTAAAAAAAAGAATTACATTATGGGATGATGGCGACTCAGGCGTCTTCACAGACGGCACAAGATTCAGATTAAACCGAGTCAGAGCACCAGAGAGCCATCATTTTGGCGGTGAAACAGCTACAAGGAGAGCTGCAGGGATGACAGGACAGAGTAATGGTTTTGTTAATGTTAAACCTATTGCCCGAGATATATATAGTAGGATTATAGTTGAAATGTCAAATCAGCATGGCTCAATAAATAATAGATTGATTATGAGAGGGAGCAAAAATAAAGGAAGATAAAAGTAAGAATTGAAGATGACAATATTTATACCAATAATAGACCTAACATACAAAGGCTCAATAAGGGTCTGGAAGAGAAAAGAAACCCCCATAATAGTTGTCAGGCTCATTGACCTTACGCTCAAGAACAGCTTCAAACCAAACAAGAAATTCTATGAAATTGTTGAAGTAAGAGGTCTCCATGCTTATTTAGATTATGATGGCATTATTATCTTATCTACTATAATGCCAGATGACCAAATAAAAAAATTTAATCCAGTGAAATATGCTCGCTTCATTAATTCATTGTTGCCTAATTATTATCTATCAGTAGATGGATGGACATACGATAAAAAGACTAAAATATCTGAGGATGAACTTCTTAGAACTTATAACGAGACAAAAGAGCTTATTGCACTATGCTCTCATGCTAAGCCTTTGGG
>MENC01000194.1:22032-31275 GCA_001768155.1 Bacteroidetes bacterium GWA2_30_7 | reverse complement strand
ACTTTTTTAAACTTTGTTTCATTAAAATGAAATAATTATATCGTTGAAAAAGATAAAGTATGACTCTCAAAATAACTTAATATATTTACTCATATTATTAGAATTTTGTGGCTTCGAGAACCTCAGCCTCCGGTGATTGAGGCTCTCGAAATCACCATTAATAATGGTGGAAATTATTTCGAAATAATCACAAAAATAAAAAAAGGGAGCATAACTCCCTTTATAAAAAATGTTAATATTATTATTTGCTAACCTTATTAGCTTTTTTTATATATTGTTCTATTGCAGCCGGCATTGATGGAGCTGTAGGGTTTGGAGCTTGTATATCAAGTCTTAACCCTGCTTCTGCAACAGCTTTAGCTGTGGTTGGTCCAAAAGCAGCAATGGCAGTTGAATTTTGTACAAAGTCTGGAAAATTTTGTTTTAACGATTTTATTCCAGACGGACTAAAAAATACAAGTATGTCGTAATTAAAATCTTTAATATCCGTCATGTCGCAACTTATTGTATTGTATATTATTGCTTTAGTGTATTTTATTTTGTTTTTATCAAGAAGCATTGGAATTTCTTGTTTGTGAATTTTTGATAATGGAACTAAATAGTTTTCATCGGGAAATTTTTTAATTAAATCAATAAGTTCTTCAAATTTACTTTTTCCGTAGAAAATTTTTCTTTTTCTATAAACTATATACTTTTGAAGATAATATGCGATACTTTCAGAAATGCAAAAGTATCTGGTTGTATCTAAAACGGTAATTTTTAATTCATTACAAATTCTAAAGAAATGGTCTATAGCAGTTCTGCTTGTAAAAATTAATGAGGTGTAGTCGGGAATGTTTATTCTATCTTGTCTAAATTCTTTCGAACTTATGGCTTCAATTCTAATAAAAGGTCTGAAATCAATTTTAACATTATACTTTTCAGCAATATCGAAATAGGGCGATTTTGGTGTTTCAGGCTCAGGCTGTGAAACCAATATTCTTTTAATTTTCAATTTCTTTAAAGTATTAAAGTTAATACTTAGTAATTTATCGAAACCACCAACTAATTAATATATAATTTAATTAGTTTAAATATTACTATCAATGGTAATATTTCGAGAATGCAAAGATATAAAAAGCTATAGAATATTGAAAAATTTACTTTAATACAAATTTGCATTCCACGTATTATTCTCATAATGAAAACGATAAAAAGAATTATTAATCCACTATAAACAATTGAAATAGTATAGTAAATTGTTGAATATGCTAGAGCTATAATGATGGGTATCAAAAATATCCCTGCAATTCTATTAAACTGAAAAACATTATATAAGTATTCGGAATAAGATGCTGTATCAATAAAAATATAACCAAGAATTTTATAAACGGCATATTTTATTAGATAAATGAACATAATTAATCCACTAATAGTCGAAAAATAAAGAAAATCATTTTTTGTATAACCTGTAACTGAAAAAAAATCTGTACATAATACAGTAAAAAGTGAGAAGCTTAAAATAAACAAGATATTAGATATTAACGAAAGTCTTTGATTAACTACATTATTTTCTTTGAATAATTTAATTGAATGTTGATAGCTCCAAAGAGATTTGATAGAGTCTGAAAAATATTTGCTATAAAGCAACTTTAATATTGTAACAATTGATAAGACCACTATTAATACTCCTAAAAACCAATCTGCATTTTTTACTTTTATGTGATTTGATTTATCAATGTATTTAATTGGTTTTATTTCATTTAGATAAGTTTTTGAACTATCAGTCAGGGGCGTTGAGGCACTCGAAACGGCCACTCCTTTTACATTATGAACTTGCGATTTTGTAAAATTCTTAAATGAAAAATTCTCATTAATTTCAAAAATAAGTGTTTTTTTATAGAATAAATCAAGCGAATCTTTATTTATAGGATATGAAAAATTATTTACTACAATTTCAGGTTTATATGAAGATTCGTATTTAACAAGTATTGCACTAGAAATAGAATCTTTTATAAAGTCTTCTTTTACAATAAAATCAGTATCATGGGTTGAATTAGAGTCTTTAGCTATAGTTTTTATTGAATCAAATTTATTAACTAAAGCTGTAGAATCTTGTTTAAGTTTTATGGTTTCAGATGTGTCAATATTTTTAACGATAGTTGAGCTATCTTTAATAACTTGACTATTAATAGTACTGTCGGGAATTTGTGAAAAATTAAAAAGCATTTATTATGTGTTCAAGTTTGGTATCTAAAGAATTTCTAACTTCTAACATCTATTTTCTATAAATATCAATTAATATCAATTAATATCTATTTATTTCAATTTCTTTCTTTATCTCTTATGTAGCCCACATTCTCTGGTTTCAGGATTTTCCCACCACCATCTGCCAGAGCGAATATCTTTTCCATGCTCTACGGTACTTGTGCAAGGTTGGCAACCAATACTAGGATAATTTTTATCGTGAAGTGGATTATATGGAACTTTCTCATTTTTAATATATTCCCAAACCATTTCGTTTGTCCAATTGTAAAGAGGATTTACTTTTAAAACGTTAGTTACTTCATCAAATTCAACTAAATTGATATTATTTCTGGTAGTAGATTGGTCTCGACGTAAGCCGTTTATCCAAACTTTATTTCCTTCTAAAGCTCTTTTTAGAGGTTCAATTTTTCGAATATTACAGCAGAGTTTTCGATTTTCGATGCTATCATAAAATAGATTTACTCCTTTAACATTAACCATTTTTTCGACCGATGAATTATTTGGAAAAATGATATTAATTTTAATGTTGAATTTTGATTCAGTACGCTGGATAAGTTCATAAGTTTCCTGAAATAAACGACCTGTATCTAAAGTAACAATTTTAATACTTTTATCGGTTTTAGCTATTTTAGATGTTAATACCTGGTCTTCGGCACCCATGCTTGTTGTAAATACAACTTGTTCAGGATATTCATTTGAAAAATACATTAAAATTTCAGAAATTTTAAGGTTTTGAAGTTTATCGTTTAGTGTATTTGCAAGCTCTTTCATAAAAATTATTTTGCTAGTAAAATTAGGAATTATCGTTTGAAAAACAAAAATGTTACAAGATTTGCAATTTTATTGAAATTGTTTTAAATTGCATAATATATAAACAAACATCTGCCAAGAAATTAATTATGGGATTAACTAAAATAACAGCAACTATTACCAATTTAGAAAAAAACAAACCAGGATACGAGTGTCTTTTTCTGGTTGATACAGGTTCTATTGATTGCCTAGCTCCATCAGATAAGCTGACAGAGGCAGGAATTGTTCCAGAGGGTATTGAAATTTACGAATTAACCGATGGTTCAAAAGTTGAATATAAATATGGTTTTGCTCGTATTTCATTTTTTGGTCACGAAACGGTTGTTCAAGTAATATTTGCTTCAAATGAAGCCGAACCAATTTTAGGTGTTGTTGCACTCGAAAATACAAAAATAATGGTTGACCCTGTTTCGCGTACTCTAAAAGCAATACCAACTAAACATTTAAAATAGATTAGACCCTGAAAGAAATTCCTTGATTATTTTTGTTTTTGATTTACCAACAATTGCTGCTAGTGTCTCAATATCAGTAAGTTTTATTTCTTCAATTGATTTGTAATTTTTCCAGAGTTTGGCAATTGTTTTATCGCCAAGCCCATGAATATCGTTCAAGATGCTTTTATTTGATTTTTCGGAACGTTTGTTTCTGTGAAATCCAATTACAAAGCGATGTGCCTCATTTCTAATGTGCTGAATTACTCTTAAAGTATGTGATGTTTTTTTAATATAAACAGGATATTTATCGCCCGGGAAAAATATTTCTTCGAGGCGTTTTGCAACTCCTATAATTGCCATATTGCCATAAATACCAAGCTCTTTGAGTGCATCAACGGCTGCATTTAATTGTCCTTTTCCTCCGTCAATTATTACAAGTTGAGGAATATCCTCATTTTCTTCTATTTTTCTTTTGTAACGGCGGAAAATAACTTCGTGCATTGAGGCAAAATCGTTTTGCCCTTCTACGGTTTTGATGTTAAAATGCCGATATTCTTTATTTGCCGGCTTTGCATTTCTGAAAACCACACATGAAGCAACCACGTTAGTTCCCTGAATATTAGAAATATCAAAACATTCAATCAATTCTGGAATTTCTTTAAGCCTTAAATCATTTTTAATTATTTCAAGTATGGAGGAGGTTTTTTCTTCTTTTTTCTCGGTTAGCGAGCGGCTAATTTTATCTTGTCTGTAATACATCAAATTTCGATGCGATAATTCGAGTAATTTTATTTTATCCCCAATTTTTGGAACAGTAATTTTTGCATCGCAAAATTCTAATTCAACAGGCTCTGGTAGAATAATTTCGGGCGAATTGCTATGTAATTTTTCTCTTATTTCTGGAATAACAATCTGAAGAATTTCTTCGTTGCTTTCTTCAAGTTTTTTCCGAATTTCTACGGTATGTGTCTGAATAATTGCTCCATCTACAATTTTTAAGTAATTAACAAAAGCTTCCTTTTTGTCATTCAATATGTTAAATACATCAACATTGTTAATTTGAGGATTTACAATAGTTGATTTTACTTGATATTTTTCTAGAATTTCTATTTTTTCTTTAACCAGTTGAGCTTCTTCAAATTTATAATTACAAGCATATTCTTTCATCATATTTTTTAACGATAATTTTACATCGTGAATATTCCCTTTAAGAATTTGTTTAATATTGTTAATTGTCAGATTATACTGTTCTTGACTTTCGTATTTAACACAAGGAGCAAGACAATTACCAATGTGATATTCGAGACAAACATTGAATTTTTTTGCGTTTATATTTTCTTGTGTCAAGTTCAATTTACAAGTACGATATTTGAAAAGTTGACGAATTAAGTCTAAAAGCGTTCTATACATTGTATAAGAAGCGTAAGGACCAAAATAAACCGAACCGTCCTTAATATAATTTCTAACTGATATTATTCTTGGAAATGGCTCATTTTTAATACAAATCCAAGGAAATGTTTTGTCGTCTTTTAATAAAATATTGTATCTAGGCTGATGTTTTTTTATTAGATTGTTTTCTAGCAACAAGGCATCTTGCTCTGAATCAACAACAATGTATTTTATTTCAACAATCTTTTTTACAAGAATTTTTGTCTTATAACTATCGTGATTTTCTTTATTAAAGTATTGGCTTACACGTTTTTTTAAATTCTTAGCTTTTCCAATATAAATTATTTTTCCGCTTGCATCAAAATATTGATAAACACCTGGTTTGGGTGGAATTAGTGAAAGCGTTTCTTTGAGGTTTATAGATTCCAACGTTACTATTTACAATATTGATTTAAATAATTTCCAGCTGTTGCACTTCCAAGTTTCAGAGCTTTTTCAAAATATTCACAAGCCAATTTATTATCGCCATTGTTCAAATATACAAATGCAATATTGCTGTATGCATCAGGAAATGTGTTTTTTATGAAAATAGAATGATTATAATATTTCATTGCCATATCAAAATTTCCTTTGTAGGCATAAATTAATCCTCTGTTGTTCCATGCCTTAAAGTTAAGGCTATCAATGGAAAGAGTTTTGTCAAAGTCGCGTTCTGCTTCATTTATTTTTTGCATATTGAAATAACAATTTCCTCTGTTGAACCAGCCTTCAGAATTTTTTTTGTCTATTGAAATTGCCTTGTCAAAATCCTGAAATGCTTTGTTATAATCAATTTTATTATTTTCTGTAAAACCGTAATAATGAGCAAGTCCTCTATTGATATAACCTAAAGATTTATTTTCATTTTTTAATATAGAATGAGTAAAAAGAGTTTCGCCATTTTTCCAGATTAAAGAATATCTGTAAGTTAAAAACGACATAAATAATCCTATTAAAATAGTTGTTAATATTAATAGTTTTTCTCTTTTCGCAAAGTACATATTTAGAAAATAACCTATAATAATTAAAAGCCCAATATGTGCTATATATGAATATCTTTCAGAAGCAATAGTTCTTCCGGCAGGCAGAATTTGCAAAAAGAGTAATATTGCAAAAATATAAATAAAGGCTCCAAATACTACAACCCTGTTTTTTCTATAGAGGTATAATAGATAAGCAAAAAAGACCGTAAGTAAGCCTGAAAAATAATATTGTAAAGGTAAAAGTCCGTCTGTTTTATTTGGGAAATAGTGAGTTGGTGATAAATCGAAAGGAAAAATAAGCTTTAATATGTAAAAGATAAAAGAATAAGTAGCCAAGAAAAACTTATCAATAAATGTGTAATTTTCCTCATATTCGTATATGTTTTTCCCTGAATCTAATTCATAAACAGTTAATATTCCGAATATTAAAGAAAGCAAAAAAAATGGAATTAATTTTATTAATAATTTAGAAAACGGTTCTTTATTAGTTAGATAAACTATAAGTAGAAGTATTAGGGGCAAAGTTACAGCAGATGTTTTAGATAGCAGGGATAGTATAAAAAATAATAATGAAAGCAAGTACCACTTATTTTTTTTAGTTTCTTTTAATATATATATTGAAAAAAACAATAAAGAAATCAGATAGAAGCAGACGTATAAAACATCTTTTCGTTCAGATATCCAGACAACGGATTCAACGCGCAGTGGATGAATTGCAAAAATTAATGCTACAAAAAATGCTAAATTAATTGTGAATTTTAGATTTTTAACTAAAAAAAATAAAACTATAGTACTTATAACGTGAAGTATAATGTTAAGTAGGTGATAACCAAATGGATTTAATCCTCCAATCGAATAATTAATTGAATATGAAACAATTGTTAAAGGTAAGTAAAAGCCAAAATATTCGGAGCTAAAAATATTTGAAACAGATGTGATAGTAAGTTCTCTAATATCAGGGTTTTGCAAAACATAAAAATCATCATCCCAGTTTACAAAATCGTTTTTTAAAGAAGATAAAAAAGTAATAAAGGTAAACGCAATTATTACTAAAATATAGAAATAATTATTCTTCAAAATGTTTTAATTTGTAAGGCTGTAAATGAATATATTTATTAAAACTTTAATAATGAATATATTCTATTTTTATCTTTAAAACGCTCCATTCCTTTTAAAAACGAAATTTCACAAATAAAATTAACATAAACATCTTTTGTATTAAACTGTTTTACAAGCTCTAGTGCTGCAAGTGCTGTTCCTCCTGTTGCAAGTACATCATCGTGTATAAGAACTACATCATTTGGCTCTATGGCATCTTTATGTATTTCTAACGTATCTTGACCGTATTCAAGGTCGTATGTGTATGAATGTACTTCTGCGGGTAGTTTTCCGGGTTTTCTTAAAGGAATAAAGCCGGCTTTTAGTTTGTATGCCAAAGCACTTCCTAAAATAAATCCTCTTGATTCAATACCGATAACCTTTGTTATCTTCTTGTCCTTATAATAGTTATAGATTTCATCCGCCATAAATGATAATACATCTTTATCTTTAAAGGCTGTAGAAAGGTCTTTAAATATTATACCTTTTTTTGGAAAATCGTTAATAGATCTAATTGATTTTTTTACATCGTCAAGTGTCATAATTATATATTTGAATTGATTAACATCCATAATTCCTTTATCGCCTATTTTAATTGAAGGAATAACAAGTAAGGTCATAAAAGCCATAGTCATAAATGGGGATTTTAACTTTGAGCCGTACTCAACGGCTTTATTATGAACTTTTTCGTAGTGTGCCGAAACTGTATAGGCATCGTTCCTACTCATAAGTCCACCGATTTCTAGCTTTAAATCAGTTATTTCGCCTAAATTAACGGCACATATTCCGCCTTTATTCTTAATAATTGTATTAACTGCTTTAACTAATTCTTTATCACTAGTTCCAATTGCTACAATATTATGGCTATCGTGTGCTATACTGCTTGCGATTGCACCTTTTTTTAACCCGAAATTTTTAACAAATCCGATTATTGGTTTTTCGTCAACGTAGCGATTTACTACAACAATTTTCAGAATATCGTTTTCAATATCGGGAAATAAAACTCCCTTTTTTGCAGGCAAAGTTCTTTCAGACATTCTTGTAACTAGCTCGCCATCTATAACTTCTATCACTTTGGTTGTGGGATTATTGCTGTGAGCAACTATATCTTTTTCAGAAATTCTAGTTCTATTAAAGTTATTTATAATTGTATTTTTTGTTGTTTTAAATTTAGCTTTTCCATTTTTTGCTACTAATACCCCATCAATATAAGTTTCCAAAACATTGAAGTCTTTTAGATTATTAACAATAATAAAGTCAGCAAAATCATTTTTCTGCAAAAGTCCAACAGGTATATTATAATGTTTTACTACATTATAGGTTGTTGCTCTTAAAATATTAAAAATGTCAAGACCTTTGTCAATGCTCATTTTAACAAGTTTTTTAATATGGTCTTTTATAAGGTCATTTGGATGAGTATCGTCAGTGCAAAGCATTACTTTGTCAGGATGAGAATCAATTAGTGTGTATAGCGATTCGAAATTTTTTGCTGCACTTCCTTCACGAATCTGAATTATCATTCCTGCATTTATTTTTTCAATTGCTTCGTGAATATTTATACATTCGTGGTCTGTTGAAATGCCTTTAGATGCGTAATTTATTAAGTCTTTACCAGTTACCGAAGGGGCATGTCCATCAATTACTTTATTTGCAGCTTTAGCAGCTTTAATTTTATTTAAAACTTCAACCTTATTATTAATAACTCCCGGAAAATTCATCATCTCCGAGAGAAAATAAATATCATCTCTTTTCATTAAATTTGAAATATCCTTACTGTCTATTATAGCACCAGAAGTTTCAAAATCAGTTGCAGGAACACAAGAAGGTGCACCAAAGAAAAATTTAAAAGGCACTTTTTCCCCATCTTCAATCATATAGTTAATGCCCTCAATTCCACAAACATTAGCTATTTCGTGAGGGTCGGAAACGGTTGCAACAGTTCCGTGACAAACTGCAATTTTTGCAAATTCAGATGGAACAAGCATTGAACTTTCTATATGTACATGAGAGTCTATTAAACCAGGAAGAATATAATTATTACTTTTAACAGTATTGTCCTTAATAATATCTGTAATCTTCCCGTTTTCAATAGTTAGAGTTCCTTTATAAATATTTTTCTTTACAACATCAACGATGTTTCCTGAGATTTTAAATATTTTTTTCATTACATTGTTTTTTTGTTCCACGTGGAACAATTTATAAATTATCGTCCTAGAAATAATAAAAGCACATTAATGTCTGAT
>MENC01000194.1:21141-22013 GCA_001768155.1 Bacteroidetes bacterium GWA2_30_7 | reverse complement strand
TTTTTAATTTTTCAGCAATTATTTTTTCTCGTTCAATATATCCAGCGTATTTTACCTCTAGTTCGACAGATTCTAAAATATCACCTTTCAAGCTTTCTTTAATGTTAATGTCTTTAATTAATTCCGGTTTAATCGAAATAATTTCAAATATATTTATTTGTGGACGAAGAAGTAAGTTCGTAGCTTTTGTTTTTTGTGTTAATTTATTTGAACCCGAATTTTCTAAAACAGGATTGATTTCTTCGGGTGTTATATTTGTAATATTAAATGATTCAATTATCTTAGCAATTGTTTCATATTTGCTTTTTGTAAGCAAATGTCTTTGTTCATCTGCAAGTCCAATTTTATATGATTTTTCGGTTAGACGTAAATCAGCATTATCTTGTCGTAATAAAATTCGATATTCTGCTCTTGAAGTGAACATTCGATATGGCTCCGTAACTCCTTTAGTTACTAAATCGTCAATTAAAACGCCAATGTATGCTTCGTCTCTATTCAGTATAAATTCTGTATTTGTATGAACTTTTAAATGAGCATTTATTCCAGCCATTAAGCCTTGTGCAGCGGCTTCTTCATAACCTGTAGTTCCATTAATCTGCCCTGCAAAAAATAATGATTTTAAAATTTTAGATTCTAAAGTTGGTTTTAATTGTGTCGGGTCGAAATAATCGTATTCTATTGCATAGCCTGGACGATAAATTTTTAAATTTTCAAATCCCTCAATTTGGCGTAAAGCATTAAATTGAACTTCTAGCGGAAGCGAGGAAGAAAAACCATTTAAATAGAACTCATTTGTATGAAAACCTTCTGGTTCAAGGAAAAGAAGATGACTTTCTTTATCATTGAATGTTACAATTTTATCTTCAATGCTT
>MENC01000194.1:0-21123 GCA_001768155.1 Bacteroidetes bacterium GWA2_30_7 | reverse complement strand
CATCTGGTTTTATTGATAAAGTGTTTTCGAGAAATGAAAAGCCGGTTACAATAGAATCTCCTTTTTGCTCAACAAGTTTTTCAAAGTTTATTGACCGTCCATCAAGTCGGGCAGGAGTACCTGTTTTCATTCTGCCTGATGAAATTCCGAACGATTTTAATTGTTCAGTAATATTAAATGAGGATAATTCTCCGGTTCTTCCGCCTAAATAATTATTTGTTCCAACATGAATTTTTCCGTTTAAAAAAGTTCCGTTTGTAAGTACAACAGTTTTTGATTTAAATTCTGCACCAATTATTGTTTTAACTCCAACACATATATTGTTTTCGATTAAAAGCGAAAAAACAACATCTTGCCAAATGTCTAAATTTGGAATATTTTCGAGAATACTTCTCCAAACTAACGAAAATTCTGTTTTGTCGTTTTGAGAGCGAGGACTCCACATTGCCGGACCTTTAGATTTATTCAGCATACGGAATTGGATTAGAGTTTTATCTGAAACAATTCCGGTTAAACCTCCAAGTGCATCAATCTCTCTAACTATTTGTCCTTTAGCTATTCCGCCGATAGCAGGATTACACGACATTTGAGCAAATTTTGCCATGTCCATTGTTATCAATAGTACTTTTGAACCCATTTTAGCAGAGGCTGCTGCAGCTTCGCATCCTGCATGTCCGGCACCAACAACAATTATATCATAAGTATCAATCATATTATTTCTTTGTATTTTTTCAAATACAAGTTTTCAAATTTAGTCATTTCTGCTTTTTCTTTTACAGATTTATCATTAATTCCAATTAAATGTAAAAAGCCATGAACTATTACTCTAAGTGTTTCTATATCTGTAGGTTGATTTAGGCTTTTAGCGTTTTCATAAACTCTTTCGAGGCTAATAAATAAATCGCCTGAAACGTTATTTTCTTCGTTGTAGTTAAATGTAATAATATCAGTATAGTAGTCGTGGTTCAAATACTTTTTATTTATCTCTAGCAAGTATTCATCTTTACAGAAAATAACGGAAATATTTCCTAATTTTTTTTTGAAATCAAAAGCAATGCACTTAATAAGAGAATTGATTTTTTTTTTATTAAGTAGAGGAGGTTTAATTTGCTCAGAATAGAAACTAATCACAATTTTATTTTAATATAAAATGCAGATTTACAATTGTTCCGTTTTTTTCAAATGAAATATTATCTGATAATTTACTCATAAGAAATACACCTCGTCCGTGTGGTTTTTCAATATTCTCAAGAATAGTTGGGTCAGGAACTTTGTTATAATCAAATCCATTTCCTTCGTCGCGAATTGTGAAAATTATATCGTTATCTTTAATAAGATATGAAAAATGAACATTCTTTTGTGGGTCTAATTTGTTGCCATGTAAAATAGCATTGTTAACTGCCTCTATAATAGCAATTAAGATGTTTCCATAAAGGTCTGAAGAAATTTTGTATGATGCTGAAATATCATCTATTACTTTTTCTACTAATGATAAATTTTCGATTTTAGATGCAATAGTTAATGCGTTAACGGGCTTAATATCTGCAAATTCAGTCTTCATTTTTATTTAATTTTAATAGATATTCTTTGTAAATATCCATGTAATATTTATTCAACTCAATATTTGATAAATTTAGCAATTCATTGAACTGCGAATTTAACTCTTTATACTTAAAAATTTCATTAGGGTTACGAAATTCTTCATTTTTCGCTTCTTTTGACTCTCTTTTTTTATCAATCTCTCTTTCGAAGTCAGATTTTTCGGCTTCCAGTAGGCGAGTAAGAATTAATTCCTGACGTTTTACAAGTTGTGGAGTTATATTTTTATTAATTAAATCTTTAAGATTTTGTTCATTTAATTGTGATATTTCGTTCAGCTTTTTCATACCCTCTGGACTCAGTGATGACTTAGTTTTTAAGTCATTAAGAGTTTTATTGAATATTTCTTGCTGTGCCATCATCTTTGCAATTTGTTTGTTCATCGCATTTTTATCGAATTGATTTCCTTTGCCGTCGCCTTTTTTCATTTGCTCAATCATTTGCTCCATTTGAGATTTAAGCGATTGTTGCGATTTTTTCATTCCAGGCATCGGATTGTTCGATGGATTTGGCTTATTGCATTGCGAATTTCCTTGTTTTTGTTGCTGATTCATTTGTTCCTGCATTTGTTTTAAAATTTCATTTAAAAGCAATGCGAGGTTGTTCGCCGAAGTCATTACAAATTGTTGGTCGGATTTAACATTTTGAATACGAGTGTCTTCAAAATCTGTTTTGATTTTTAGTATATTTTGTTCGATTTCGGATATTTCTTTATTAATTGCACTAGAAATCATTGGCGATTTTTTAGAAAGCGAATATAGTGAATCTTTTATTATTGAGAAGTCATCTGATATTTTTAATTGGTCTCGTTTATATTCGTCGAGTTTTGGGTCTTTATAGTTTACATTCTGAATAGAAACCATCAGGGCTTCCTGATTGAATGAAAAATGAACAAGGTTATCAATTATTTGTCGTAAATCGTCCATGTTTTGCATTTCCTGTGCACTTTGATTTTGTTGCATCATATCTTTCATATTCTGAGCTAAATCTTTCATTTTATCGGAAGCAGATTTTTGACTTTTGGATGCTTTTTTACTATTATTTTTATCAAGATTCTGTTTTGCATCATTCATCTGATTTTTAATATCTTTGAATTCTTCAGAGAAATTTTTTAGTTTTTCGGGTTCTTCAAGCTCTGAATTTTTTTCTTGTAATTTTTCGTATTCTTTTTCAAGTTTTTCGAGTTCTTCTGAATGTTTTTCTTGTTCTTTTTTTAAACTGTCAGAAGGCGTTTTAGACTCATCAGTTTTGTTTGAAAGTTCATCGTGTTTTTCTGCTAATTTTTCAAGCTCCTGAGCTGTTTCTTCAATCTTTTTTTCAAGCTCCATTTTTTTCAAAAGCTCTAAGTCTTTTTCGAGTTGTTTTGCTAAATCTTCCATCGACATTTCCATTTTCTCGGTAAGCTCATTCATCTTTTTCTCGTCCATTTTATTCATCAGAGATTGAAGCTCTTCGAACATTTTTTTTAATTCATCGTCCATCAGATTATTGAGCAATTCTTCAATTTGCTTTTGTTTTTCGAGTAATTCTTTTTGTTCTTCGGTAAGCTGAGAGCTGAACTCATTAGATAATTGATTTTCTGCCTGCATTTCAAATATTTTCTTCTCAAGCTGTTCTTGTTTTTTGATAATGTCTTCTATTTTCTTTGTTTTTTCCCATTCGGTCATATCCTTATTGAGCATATCTTTTTTAAGGTCAGATACTTGCTTTTGTAATTCTTCGGCTAATTTTTGACTGTCGGAAAGTTTAGATTGTGCTGATTCTGATGCTTCGTCTTTTTGCTTTTTAAGTTCGTCTCTAGAAATTAACTTGTATTCAAATAATTGACTTTTAGTTGATTTGCTGCCACTAATTTTATCGTTATCAGATACTTCGAAATAATACTCAATGTTATTAGCTTCGGCAGAATTAATATTGCTAAAATCGAAAGTGTAATAAAATTCCTGAGAAGTAAGTGTTTTGTTAATAGTAATGAATTGTTTTAATGATTTATTTTGACCAGGTATAGTATATATAAAATTAAGATTTTCAAATCCATAATCATCGTTAATTAATCCTTTAAAATAAAATAAATTTTTGTTTATCGAATCCTGAACCGATAATATTTTAATTGATGGATATAAGTCGGGAACTACTTTAATATAATATTTTAAAATTATTTGATTTGCAAAGAAATTGTTTGATGCAACTATCTTATAATCTGACGATTCAAGAATTTGTTTTTCGTAATTAAATGAATTTTCAGAACCCATATTTACATTAAATTTTGCAGAATCGTTAAATAGAATTTGCAGTACAGAAATATCGGCAGTTTTAAAATCCCATCTGACTTTTGAGCCTACCGGAACTGTAATATCTCCGGTGTTTTCAACAATATTGTCTTTTTCGCCGGTATATTCAGGAACATCTATAAATATTTTAAAATCAAGTACATTTGGAGATGGTAGTATATTGAGTGTATATTTTTGTGAATTTATATCGCCTGATGAAAGAGAAAAGCTTAACGAAGTGTTTAAATTTTTGAATGTATATTCGAATGAATTTATGCTTTTTTTTGAAAGAATAAACTGATTGTTAGAATAATGTATTTTGACGTTTTCGGGAATAACATTGCCTTCTGTTGAAACTTTAATAGTAAAATCGTCTCCTTTTTTGCATGTTAATGAATCGTTTTCGATAATAAATTTAAATGGAGCTTCGGGTTCAAAGTAAATGCTGTGATTTATAATTCGCTTAGAACCATCGAATAACACCGATGGATAAAAATAATTTAGTACAATTCCTAGAAAAAATATTATTAACAGATATCTGCCAAATTTCAGATTTTCCTTATATTTTATTGCTGTTTGAAAAGGGATTGGTTTAATAGATTCAATTCTAGTGTCAATACTTGCTAAAATAAGTTCTTTTGAATATAAGGAGTTTTCAGTTATTCTTAAAAGTTCGAGAGTGTTAATTAATTTATCCTGAAGGCTTCCGAAGTGTGTGGAGATAATTTTTGCTGCTTGAAAATGGTCAATTGTTTTGCCGATTTTTAATAATTTTAATAACGGAATTATTATTAAGGTTGAAATCACTATTAAAAACAGCCCAACAAGTGAATAAAAAATTATTGTTCGTGCAGTGATAGAAAAATTTCCGAAATATTCCGAAATAATTGCAAATAAATATGAAAATAAGATTATTGTAACGGAAATTATAGTTCCCTTTAATACCTGATTTTTATAGTATTTGCGGATAAAATAATCAAGTTTAGATAATATTATCTGATAATCATTTTTCATTCAATAACAACTATTTAATCTAGCAAATTTAGGAAATTTTTAGCATTGATAACATGAAACGAGATTTAGTTAACATAATATAACTGTAAAGTAGCGGTTTTGTTGTGTTTTAGTGAATTTTAATTGTACAATTTTGCTTGGCTCTTTGTTTAAATTATTATTTTTTAATCATCTAAAATATTTATCAAAATATAACTTTAACTTTAACAACTTTTTAAATCTTAAAAACATGAAGAATAAAACTTTATTAATTAGCATTTTATCTGCTGTAATACTTACTATTATGAGTTGTAATAACAAAAACGAAGTAAAAAAACCAGACTATAATTCTCAACTATTAAGTCTGATTAGCACAATTGAATCTACTGTTAATCCTTTATCAAAAGAAGTAAATTTAGCATATTTCGATGCTTCAATTTCGGGGAAAGATGAAGATTATCAGCGTTCTACACAAAAAGAAATTGAACTGAATACATTTTTCTCGAATAAAGAAATTTTTGAAAAACTAAAGTTTTTTAAAGATTCTGCAAACATAACCAATGATACCTTAAAAAGAGAACTGTTGGTTTTATACGATGAATTTATTTCAAATCAAGTTGATAAAGATAAACTAGAAAAGTCGGTAGTTTTACAAACAGCAATCGAACAAAAATATTCAACTTTTAGAGCAATGGTTAATAATAAAGCTCTTTCTGATAACGACATAGAAGAAATTCTTGCAACTTCAACCAAAACAGATGAGGTAAAAGCTGCTTGGCTTGCAAGTAAAGAGGTCGGAAAAGTTGTTAGTCAGGATATTATAACTCTTGTTAAACATAGAAACGAGATTGCGAAAGAGTTAGGATTTGAAAATTATCATACAATGTCGCTAACATTAAGTGAGCAAAAACCCGAAGAAATTGCGGCAATATTTGATGAACTTGATAATCTTACAAAACCTTCTTACATGTTGTTAAAGAGCGAAATAGATGATTATTTAGCTAAAAAATTTAATGTGAAAAAAGAAGATTTACAAGCTTGGCATTATCAAAACCGATATTTTCAGGAAGCTCCAAAAATGTACAATGTTGATTTGGATAAATATTATAAAAATCAGGATGTTGTAGCATTAACTATAAAGTTTTACAAGAGCATAGGAATTGAAATTGAAGATATGGTTGCTAAAAGCGATTTGTATGAAAAACCAGGCAAAAATCAACACGCTTACTGCACTAGTATTGATAAAGATGGCGATGTGAGAGTTTTATGCAATGTGAAAAATAATTCAAGCTGGATGAATACAATGTTACACGAATTTGGTCATGCAACTTACGATAAATATATTGATAGAAGTTTGCCATATTTCTTAAAAGACCCGGCTCATACATTTACTACCGAAGCAATTGCTATGATATTTGGAAGATTCGCTTCAAATCCTCAGTGGATAAAAGATGTAGTTGGAATTACTGACGAAGAAAAAGCGAAAATTGCTGAAGAAAGTTTCAAAATATTAAGACTTGAACAATTGGTTTTTAGTCGTTGGGTTCAGGTTATGTACAATTTTGAAAAAAATTTATATGCAAATCCTGACCAAGATTTGAACAAACTTTGGTGGGATATGGTTGAAAAATATCAAATGATTAAACGACCAGAAAACAGAAACGAACCAGATTGGGCAACCAAAATTCATATTGCAACTTCGCCATGTTATTATCATAACTATCTTCTTGGTGAATTACTTGCATCGCAGTTTTATAATACTATAGTTGAAAAAGTTATAAAATCGGATGATTTCAAAAATCAAAGTTTTTATGGAAATGCTGAGGTTGGAAAATATTTTATCGACAATGTTTTTAAACCGGCAAACAAATGGTTTTGGAACGATATGATTGAAAAAGCAACCGGCGAAAAACTTACAGCAAAATATTATGCTAAACAGTTTGTGAACTAATAATATGGGTACTTCGTCAGTCTAAGTGTTAGTAATTTATGATTCTTTATTGTCCTTAACAATTACAATAAAATCGTCTTCAGTTTTCAAGTATCCGTAATCGTAGCAAAAGAAATATGTTGTGTTTTTTTTGGTATTGTATTGATGTGTATGAAACGAAAAGTTAAAACCAGATTCAGCCAATTGCGAATATTTAATTTTTGCTTTTCCGTTTGGAGATAATTCCATTAATATTCTACGATTTTTTCGTAAAACATTATTAATCCGCCTCATCAAATTATTAGAATCGCTCTTGTTCTTGTTATTAAAGAGGTTACGGCATTGGTCGTCGCAGAATTTTTTATCGGCTCTTCCGTTAAATGTTTCACCACATTCGAGACAAGTTTTCTTTTCCATGGTTGTAATTTTTTTCAAATATATTGATACTGATTTGGTTTTCAAAATTAGAATGTTTGAGTCTTTGAACAAAAGTTTTTGTTGGAAATTAAAATTTGACACTTAATTTGACTTTTGTCAAATTTTGGGGGAATTTGACATTATGGGATTTAAAGTGTTTTTCGTTGCAGAGTTTTTTATTGGCTCTTCCGTTAATTGTTTCATCATATTCGAGACAAGTTTTCTTTTCCATGTGTATAATTTTTTTCAAATAGAATATTCAGATTAGGCTTAAAAAATCATTTTTTATTCGAAAGTTAATTAAATTGTATAATTTTAAATACGTTAAAAAATTGACATTATTCCGACTTTAAGAATTTGTAACTCTTTTATATATCAATTGATATGAGTACAGTTTTTTCATCTTTTCTTTTTTGGAAATCGTCTTTCTGTGCTTAAGTACTCCAATTCTTTCAGTTTGTCAAAGTCCACAGAAACTTCTATTTTTTTATTATTTATAAATATTTTGTTATCGTTTAGTAAGTCATAAAGACCAATTTCTTCTTTAACATACTCCTCCAAATCTTTGCCGTCAATTTCTACTGCAATAAAGTCTTTATCTACTTCTTTGGGTTCCCCAATTAAGTATTTATTATAGTTGAACTTATACAAGATTATCGCAATAGTCCCATACCGGATTAAGTTTAGGCTTTTATTAATAATTTCAGTATCGTTGCTCGTGTCAATTTGTGTCCAAGGCACTTCAATACAAACCAATTTAAGCTCATCATTAAATCTAATAGATTTTATTTCAATTTTTCTCTTTTTGCACTCTGAAAAAAATATTTGACTAAGCAGATTTAATTTTGTTTTATTATCAAATGCCTTGAAATTAACGATTTTTTTTATTTTATTATCTAAATCGTCAAGAATCCCAAACCTTTGTTCTTTACTGATAATTTCATCAAGGAATTTCGTTGATAAAGAATTATTAGCTTTTATTATTTCAGTTGTGTCAAAACCTATTATCTCTATACAATTGTCAATTGCGTGAATAAAATCCATTAATTCTAAAGTTTTTATTCTAAGCGTTTCATTAGTCCATTTTTCAATATCTATTTTAGGAGGAGTACCTCTTTTAATATTTCTAAAGATAATTTCGTTGTTCTCATATATTATTCCTTCAGTTCCTGTATGAGAAATAGCATTTCTTACTATTGGGCTATATCCTTCTAAAAGATTAGTTTTATTTAATCTTGATTTAACAAATTCATATTTATTTCTCTCACCAAGTCCAAGATTTGTTTCTTGCATACTTATAAAAGTCCCTTCAATGAATTGAATAGTTGCTACTAATAAATTTATGTAAGGGTCAAATAAATCGGATACAATATTTCTATATGTATTTATTAAATGCGTTTGCTCATCTAAGCTATTTTCCTCATATTTACCTATATCTACCAACAATTTATATATTCTTGTTTTGTGAGGGATTATGTTTTCTCGGATTATATAAAAGTCAAAAAAGATATTGTTAATAAATTGAACCGTATCTATTTTTAACCCTTTATGAAGTAATTCAATAATTTGAATCATATAATTCTCTATCCTCTTAGGAGTTATACTTGAGTTAAGGATTTTATCATTTATTTCAGTAATAATTTCCTCATCTCTATCTGAAAAAATTGTCCTTAGTATAAGATGGTCTTTTATCTGCATTATCATTTCAAAATGGTTAAACTCTTTTAAATATTTATAAATCTACATAGTATTTAAAGTTTTTAAGTTATTTTTTCAAAGATAATTAAATAAATAATTCAAAATATTTTGCTAATCCAAAAACCCGTGTGCACCCGTTTACACCCGACTAAAAAACGTTTAAATCCATTTGTAATTGATTATTAACCGAATAAATTATTTTTTGCAAACAATCTTTGCATCAACAAATTAATTTTTAACAATTTTAAATCTAAATGTTATGGAAAATACAGTTAACAAAGTCGAACTTCAGGGTTTTGTAGGAATCAGCCCCGAACACATTAATTTTAAAGATGGTAACTCCATTTTAAAATTCTCGCTTGCTACAAACGAAAGTTATAAAGACAAAAAAGGCGAATGGCAAAAACAAACTACATGGCATAAAATCTTTATGATGAATGGAAATGCCGAAAAAGCTTCAAAACAAATTTGTCGAGGAAACCGTGTAAATATTATTGGTAAATTAGTTAATAAATCGTATGTAAATAAAGAAGGTAAAAAGGTTTATACAACTGAGATTTTTGCAATGAATTTTTCTTTGGTGGAAAAGAAACCCGAATAAATTGTAAATAGGCTACCGATTCACAGATTATTGATTAAGCCGATGGGTTATCTCATCGGCTTTTTATTTGTTTTTGCTTAATGTGAGTTTCTATTTCCTGTACTTTTCATCGTCCTGATGAAGAATTGTTAGGTAGTTATAATATCTTTCTTCGCTTATTATTCCTTTTTCAACAGCATTTTTTACAGCACAGCTCGGTTCGTTTACATGAATACAGTTATTGTATTGACATTTAGCAGATTCTTTAAAAATTTCAGGAAAATAATGGAATAAATCGTATTTGCCGAAATCAATTAGTCCAAAACCCTTAATACCAGGTGTGTCGATAATATAACCACCATAAGACAATTCAAACATTTCGGCAAAAGTTGTAGTATGTTTTCCTTTATTGTGTGAACTTGAAATAATTCCTGTTTTTTGATTAATAATTGGGTCAAATTTATTTATAAGCGAGGATTTGCCAACTCCTGAATTACCAGAAATAAGTGTGGTTTTATTATTTAGTTCTTCCTTTAATGTTTCAATATTAATATTTTCGATTACAGATATTTCTATACATTTATATCCAATTGCTGAATAAATTGTTTTAAGCTCTGATAATCTTTCTTTTAGCGTATCGTTATAAATGTCAATCTTGTTGAAAATTAATATAGTAGGGATACTGTAAGCTTCGGCTGTAATTAGAAATCTATCAATAAACATTGTAGTTGTTTCAGGCATTTTAAGAGTAACAAGCAAAAAAACCTGGTCGATATTTGCTGCAATTACTTGGCTTTCTTTAGAAAGATTTGAAGCTTTTCGAATAATGTAATTTTTTCGTTCAGATATTTCGGTTATAACGCCAGTATTATTATCCTCGAAATCGAACGAAACATTATCGCCAACCGCAACAGGATTAGTTGACCGAATATTACTAGTACGAAACTTACCCTTTATTCTACAATTAGTTATATGACCCGACTCGTCCCGAACATCGAACCAACTACCTGTTGATTTAATTACAATTCCTGTTTTCAAAATACATTTGTTTAAAGCTTTAAATGTATAAAAGATTAATTAGTGTTTCTAAGAAAACGGTGTATTTTTAGAAATACCAAATTTCAATCTTCAAAAATCAAATAAATACCAAATGACAAATACTTAATATCCAAACAGTTTTAAAAATTGTTATTTATTTGACATTTGTTTTTTGTTTTTTGGAGTTTTCTTATAAACACTATTTATAAAAAGTAATTATTTTAAGGTTTAGAGATTTTTCAAAAATAATCACGAATAAACTTCTCAAATAAAACTTCTGGTATTTTAAATTAATTTATAAGCAAAAATTTTATATATTCGTTTTATGAAAACTGAAAGCTATAATATTTTATCTGTAGATGGATTAAAACTTCATTTCATACATTGGCATTTGCCAAATCCAAAAGCAATTTTAGTTTTAATTCATGGAATTGGCGAACACTCAGGTCGATACAATTATTTGGCTTCCAGATTTGTAGCTGTTGGAATAAATGTGGTTTCAATGGATTATCGCGGGCATGGTCTTTCCGAAGGAAAACGCGGACATATAAATAGTTATTCTGAATTGTTAAACGATATTAATACATTATTCAAGGAAATTCCGTTAGAATATAAAAATCTTCCAATAATATTGTATGGACACAGCATGGGTGGGAATATTGCATTAAATTATACAATGCGAATGTGTCCATCAATAAATTTGCTTATTGCAACATCACCTTGGATTAGATTACCCAGGCAAATTCCGACATGGCTTAATTTTTTTGCAAAAATATTGAACAAAATATATCCATCGTTTACTCAACGGGTTACATTTCATTCATCTGAACTTACACACGATTTAGCAGTATTAGAAGAACACGGTCAAGATAATTTGAATCATGGTTTTATTTCACCGCGAATGTATTTTGAAATGTGTAAATCAGGAAATTATATATTAAAAAATTCGGAGAAATTAAAAAATAAAACTTTACTGATGCATGGGACACTCGATTGTATAACTTCTTCCAAAGCAACCGAAGAGTTTTCATTAAAAACTAAAAACTTCTCCACCTTTAAACTTTGGGATGGAATGTTTCACGAATTACACAATGAGATTGAAAAAGATGTAGTTATTGATTATGTAATAGATTGGATATTTAAAAATATTAATTACGACTGTGTTTAATGTAAATCCCAAATCCTAAATCGTAATATGTCAATTTTCAGAACCGAAATAGAAATTCCAAAATCTGATTTTAGAATAAGTCACGAAAATAATATTTTTTTGATTGGTTCGTGTTTTACCGAAAACATTGGACAAAAGCTGAATAACGCTGGTTTCAATGTCGAAATCAATAGTTTTGGCACTCAATACAATCCAATTTCAATAGCAAATTCTATAAAATTAATTATAGCAAAACTTCAACTTCAAAAAGATGATTTTATATTTCACGAAAATTTATGGAAAAGCTTTTACCATTACAGCTCATTTAATAGCCCGAACGAAAGCGAATTAATTGCTAAAGTTAATGATAAAATAAATTATGCAGATATTTTTTTAAAAAGCTCAAAATATTTAATCATAACATTTGGTACAGCATGGATTTATAGATATAAAAAAACAAATAAAATTGTTTCAAATTGTCATAAAATTCATGCAAATGAGTTCACTAGAGAATTATTATCGGTAGAAAATATTGTTGAAATATATACAGATTTAATTAATTCGGTAATCAGCTATAATTCAGACATTAAAATAATTTTTTCGGTAAGTCCGATTCGACATTTAAAAGACGGTGCTTTTGGAAATCAAATTAGCAAATCGACACTGATTTTAGCAATAAATACATTAATTAATAATTTTAATTGCACTTCGTATTTTCCTGCTTACGAAACCTTTATGGACGATTTGCGTGATTATCGTTTTTATGCCGAAGATATGCTTCATCCATCGCAAAGTGGAATTAATTATGTTTGGAAAAAATTTACAGAATCGTTGATGGATAAAGAAACTCTAATGATTATGTCAGAGGTTGAAAAACTTAATAAGTTTGTAACGCATCGTGTAAATAATAAAGATTCAGAAATGTATAAAAGCTTTAACAATACTATGAATAATAAGATTAAAGAATTGAAAACAAAATACCCTTTTATAAATCTATAACGAAATGAAAAAAATTAGATAATTACTTGTATTTAAATATTTTATTTTTTATTTTTGAAAAAAAACTACCATGAAAAGAGATATCGCCTTAACAAACGTAAGCTTTAACTTTTTAAGCAAATCTAGTGAATTTTTAAATCTGGTTTTAAATAATATTACAAGTTGTATTTTGCTATTGAATAAGCAAATGGAACTTCAAGCATATAACAATTGTTTAACAACTATTTTTTCTAATTCCGAAAATGAAGAAAAGCTTTATCAAAAATGTGGAAATGCTATTGGATGTGCATATTTAATTGAAGAAAACAAAGATTGTGGCGAAACCACTTTTTGCAATTGTTGCGAATTAAGGATTTCAGCTATTGAGTCGTATCTTAACGATAAGCCAATTTTTAAAGAAAGAATAACCAGACCTTATTATGATAAAAACAATATTAAGGTTATAAAACATTTACAATTTTCTACCAGACTTTTTCTGTTTGATAATGAACGATATATTATAATGATAATTGATGACATTACAAATCTTTGCGTAAAGAATTAATAATTAACCACAATCGAATGAAATGTACAATCAAAGCTTTAAATATTATTTGGTATCATTTTTTCAACTTATTCTGGTTTCGTTTGAAGCCGAAATAAACCGAATTGGTTGCAACTATTGAAATATTATAAAAATATACCTTTTATTGTTACATAAAATTGTTAAAAAAAATTGTATCACTAGCAATTTTCTTATTTTTGTATATTAATTTAATATAAATAAAAATAAGATGGAATTAAATGAGAAAATAATTCAAATTCTTAAAGAAATAAAACATCCTGAAATAGGCGGAGATATTGTTAGTTCGGGCATTTTTGAAAAAATCGAAATAAAAGAAAATCTTGTTACAATTTTTCTGAAATTTCCCAGACCAACAGACCCTTTTAAAAATAAAATAAAATTAATCTGCGAACAATCAGTTAAAAATGTTGTTCCCGAAAATTTCAGTGTTATAATTGATTTGAATGAGAAGAAAAAGATTGAACCACAGAAAAATAATATAGAGCAAATCAAGAATTTTATTGTAATTGCATCTGGTAAAGGCGGGGTAGGAAAGTCAACAATTTCGTCAAATCTGGCAGTTTCGTTAGCTAAAAAAGGATATAAAACAGGTTTAATTGATGCCGATGTTTTTGGTCCATCAATTCCAAAAATGTTTGGTCTGGAAAATGAAAAACCGATTGTTGAAACAATAAATGGAAAACATACAATTATTCCCTTTGAAAAGTATGGTGTCAAATTAAATTCAATTGGTTTTTTTGTAAATCCCAAAGACGCAACAATTTGGCGAGGTCCAATGGCATCAAATGCACTTACACAATTAATTATGGACACAAAATGGGGTGAGTTGGATTTTTTACTTTTCGACTTACCTCCCGGTACAAGCGACATTCATCTTTCATTAGTTCAGAATATGGCAATAACAGGAGCAGTTATTGTTAGCACTCCTCAACAAGTCGCTCTCGCTGATACAATTAAAGGCATTAATATGTTTAGAGAGGCTAAAATAAATGTCCCGATTTTAGGATTAGTCGAAAATATGTCGTGGTTTACAACATCAGAAATGCCAGATAAAAAATTCTATATTTTTGGAAGAGAAGGATGTAAAAATCTTGCAGAAAAAGAAAATATTCCTTTGCTGGGGCAGATTCCAATTGTTGAATCAATTTGCAAATCCGGAGATGATGGAATGCCGGTATGTTTAACTGATGATAAATTATTAAATAATTCATATAATGAACTTTGCGATAATTTTATTTCACAGCTAACCTTCAGAAATGAGAATGTAGAACCATCAAAAAAAGTAGAAATTCATAAATAAATTATAAACATGGAAAACGTAAATTATCCAGAATTTTTCAAAAAAATTACAGCTTCGTTAGAAAAAATACGACCTTACCTGCAAGCAGACGGTGGCGATATTACACTTGTTGAAGTAACAGAAGATTTGGTTGTAAAAGTTAAATTAATTGGAGCATGCGGAACTTGTCCATACAGTTTAATGACACTAAAAAATGGTGTAGAACAAGCTCTTAAAAGAGATATTCCTGAAGTAAAAAGTGTTGAGCAAGTATAATTTTTTGTTCCGCAAATTCACTAAAACTCAGTATAAAAGCAAAAGATAAAAGACCATGGACTAAAAGTCTATAATCTTCTACCTTCTAACCTCTAATTTCTACGTTCTAACGTCTTTCTTCTAATATCTATAATGGTCGGCTTTATATGGTCCGTTAACAGGAACACCAAGATAATCAGATTGATCTTTAGATAGTATAGTTAATTTAACTCCAATTTTAGCTAGATGTAATCTTGCAACTTCTTCGTCAAGATGTTTTGGCAAACGATAAACATCAATTTTATAATCTTTTTGCCATAATTCTAATTGAGCAAGAGTTTGATTAGTAAATGAATTGCTCATTACAAAAGATGGGTGGCCTGTTGCACAACCAAGATTTACAAGGCGACCTTCTGCTAATAAAAGAATTGAATGACCATCGGGGAAATAATATTGGTCAACTTGTGGTTTAACATTTACTTTTTTAACACCGGGATATTTTTCTAATTGTTCTACCTGAATTTCGTTGTCGAAATGTCCAATATTACAAATAATTGCCTGGTCTTTCATTTTCAGCATATGCTCCAAAGTAATAATGTCTTTATTGCCGGTAGTTGTAACATAAATGTTTCCTTCGGCAAGAGCATCTTCAACTGTTTTTACTTCAAAGCCTTCCATTGCTGCCTGTAATGCACAAATTGGGTCGATTTCGGTAACAATTACTCTTGCACCGTACGATTGCATTGATTTTGCACAGCCTTTTCCAACATCGCCATAACCACATACGACAACAACTTTACCTGCAAGCATTACATCTGTTGCTCGCTTAATTCCATCGGCTAAAGATTCGCGACAACCATAAAGATTATCAAATTTTGATTTTGTAACAGAGTCGTTTACATTGATTGCAGGAAATAATAACCTTCCTTCAGCCATCATTTGATAAAGACGATGAACTCCGGTTGTAGTTTCTTCAGAAACGCCACGAATTTTGTTAGCAATTTTTTGCCATTTTCCGTGATTATCGTTAAGATTAGATTTTAATTTTTTATAAAGTTCAACTTCGTCAGGACCGCCAGCTTTTTTGTTTAAAACATCTGGATTTTTTTCAGCAGCAAGACCAATATGAACCATCATTGTGGCATCACCGCCATCGTCAACTATTAAGTCTGGACCAGTTCCGTCTGGAAAGATTAAAGCTTGTTCTGTACACCACCAATATTCTTCTAAAGTTTCGCCCTTCCATGCAAAAACTGGAGTTCCGGCTTGTGCTATTGCAGCAGCTGCATGGTCTTGTGTTGAAAAGATATTACAACTTGCCCAACGAACATCTGCACCAAGTTCTGTAAGTGTTTCAATTAATACTGCAGTTTGAATAGTCATGTGCAACGAACCGGTTATTTTAGCACCTTTTAAGGGTTTTGCTTTGCCATATTTTTCTCTTAATGCCATTAAGCCAGGCATTTCTTTTTCGGCTAATTCGATTTCTTTTCTTCCCCAAGTAGCTAAAGACATGTCTTTTACTTTATACGGGATTGTTTCTGTCATAATTTCACTCATTATTGTTTATTTTAAATTGGGTAACAAAATTACGATTTAAATATATTATTTCAAACTGAAAATCAATTTTATGCTTATTTAGAGTATTTTTTTAAAGAAATATTATCTCCGTCAAACTCGGCAAAAGTAAAATTCACAATCCAGTCGCCAAGATTAATAAATGTTGAATTATCAGAAAGCTTAATGTTTAAAGGAATGTGTCTATGCCCAAAAATAAAATAATCGAAATGTTCTGTTTTTAAAATTTCTTTGGCAAATAAAATCAGCCATTCTTTATCTTCTCCTTTAAATTGATATGTGTCTGGTTTTTCGTGCGTTCTGTTATAATTCGACCATGCTTGTCCGAAGCCAATGGCAGCATTTGGATGTAGCCTGGCAAACAACCATTGTAATGGACGGCTGGTAAATATCATTTTCAATCGTTTAAAGTTTTTGTCGTAAGTGCCTAATCCATCGCCATGTGCAACATAGAACTTTTTGGAATTGATTTCAAATGTAAATGGTTCACGATGAACAATTACACCAGTTTCTTTTGGTAAGTAATCAAAAATCCAAATATCGTGATTGCCTGTAAAAAAATGAACTGGTATTCCACTATCTGTAATTTCAGAAATTTTCCCTAAAAACCGTGAAAATCCTCTGGGTACAACTTTTTTATATTCGAACCAGAAATCAAAAATATCGCCCACAAGAAAAATTTCGTGAGCTGTTTCTTTAATTTCATCAAGCCATTTTACAAATAGTTTTTCTCGCTTCAGACTTTCTTCAAATGAAGATAAACCAAGATGAACATCTGATGCAAAATATATTTTCTTATTATTTTCCAAGTTTAATTTTACAAATTGTTTCAAAATTAACAAAGAAAACTAAAATATATTGCAAAAAATAATTCATTCAAGTTATTGGCTTAATACTCATTTTGTTCTGAAGGCTCTGAAATACTTGCTATTTAAATATATTTCTTCTGAATTTTCAAATATTAAATTGAAATAATCGTATTGGTTATAATCTATTAACTCTAATTTTTCGCTCATTAGTTTTGAATTATATTTATCTATTAAAATATATATTTCTGAATTACCTATAATTTCTTTCAATTTATCTTTCAAATAATTTTCATTTCCAACATATTCAGCAGGTTGAGGCCAATCAAGTGGAAATGGATTTTTTGACTTTAATAAAGGATAAATTGCAGCATTATTTGGTACAACTACAAACTTATCTTTTGCATTAAGGCTATCGTATAAAAACTTGATTTCTTTTAAATATTCAAAGGTTACAGGATTTGTTTTAATATTGCCAAATGCCGGAATAATTTCGCCAATATTACATTTCAATTCTGAAGCCGATAAATCTCTATAATTATGTTTTCGCTGTGCAAAAATTGATAAAATAAAAACAATAAGTACAAAAACAGAAAAAACAATTATTCCTTTTTGTTCTTTAATCGGATATTTGAATCGGAGTTTTGTTAGATATGCTAGTGTAAATAGCAGATATAATATGGTCGATGCCAAAATGCCAATTACGAAAACAGGAGCATTATCTCCTAAAGAAATTGAACTTGTCCAAGAAAGAAAAACGGCAAATAAAAGAACTGTTTTTTGTTTTAAAGTGAGTGAAAACAAGAGCAATACAGCGAAAACAAATATTGCTAAAATCCAAAACATATCGAAAGAGTAAGAAAACAATTCAGTAATTCCACTGAAGAAAATAATAACAGAAAAAAATAGTGTTAATATTGAATATAGCAAAACCACAGATGCCATAATTTTTTTAAATAGTTCAATCAGGTTTGCTGTTTTATTTTTCTGTCGTCGGTATTTGTAATAGATTACTGCTCCGATTAATGCTATATTTAATATTAAAAGTCCAGAGTTTATAAACGATTTTGCATAAGCTAATACTCCCGTTTGAAAAAGCTCTGTACGACCGTTCATTTGATTCAAAAACAGTGTTAGTGTATCATTTTTAATTAACAATATTAGATAAAGTAAAAATGGAAGTAAACCTATTAAAAAACAAATAATAAGAATTTTATAAGACTTCTTTCTAAATAATTGAAATCCTGTAAAAGCAAAAGCTATTATAGTTATTAAAGCAAAATTCTGACGGGTTAAAGATGCAATTGAAAAGAAGAGTAAACCGAAAGAAATTTTTACAATGTCTTTATTCGCCAGATATTCTTTGAAAATGCTTAAAATCAGCGAAAAGCCTAAGACAGAAAACAAAATAGCATCAATGGTAGTACACGGAAATAAATTGTAAAAGCTTAGATTTAAAATAAATGCGAAAAGTAAAAGCGAAAGGAATGTTATTTCGTAATTGTACTTTTGTTTGTATTTAAGCTTAAATGTTGAGAAAAGTACAAAAATCCAAAAAAGAGAAATTGCAAAAAATTCAAGTATTACAAACCATCTGGCTGTAGCTTCAAGCGGAAAAGGAAGATTAAAATAAATAGCATGTAAATATGCAGAAACAACCGGACGTATTGAAATAAAATCTTTGTGTGGAATTTCGCCATTTAAAAGCCTGTAAGATTGAGCAATGATAACACCATCATCACTTGGATTAAAGCCTTCGTTTTCAACATAATTGATTGACTGAAAAATAATTAAAATCGAAATAAACAGAAAGGAAATATATAAGTAGAATCTATTTTTAGGCATCATTTTTTTAAAATTTTGAACAAAGTTAATGCTTTTTATGTCCACAAAAAACCTCCAAGGTTTTTAAAACCTTGAAGGTTTTAAAGCTACGAATAACTTAGACACAGTTCTAAACCGTGCCACAGTTAGTCTTTGCTGTTAAAAGCGATTTTATTTCTCTTCATGATAATCCTCCTCTGTGTTTACTTCCCAAATATTGCTTTTATCTGTTTGGTTGTTTATTATGTTTTCAACTGCCAACATTGCAGTTAGCATCGAATGGTCTTGATTATTATACTTATGCATTCCATTTCTACCAATCAGAAATAAGTTGTTAATTTTATCAAGATATTCTCTTACAATCTTAAACTGATTATAAGTTCCAAAATATGCAGGGTAAGTTTTTGGCATTTTAATTACAACGCTGTCAATTACATCTGCTTTTTCGATAAATCCAATTTTAACTAACTCATCGATTGCCATTTCCGATAAATCTTGCTCAGTCATTTTCCAGATAGCATCAGAGTCATTACAAAAATATTCGAGACCAAGCCACACAGTGTCTTTGTTTTTAACCATGTATGGACTCCAATTATTGAAAATCTGAATTCGCCCCATCATTACATCTTTTTCCTGAACATATATCCAATTGTCTGGAATTAAGCTGTTTTCTGTTCCAATTTTTAATTTTTTTACTAACACACCAACTGTAATAAAATCACGATAAACGAGTCCGTTTGCAACTTCTTTAATTTTGGCAGGAACATCAATATTGAAAGAATTAATTAAATCTTTGACGGGCATTGTTGAAAAGAAATAATCTCCCGAAAACATTTTTACTTTACCAGTTATAGAATTAGTTGCAGAAATTGATTCAACCATTCCATTAATTAAGTGTATTTCGGAAACTTTAAAATTTGTATGTATTTCACCTCCTTTTTCTGTTATAATTTTGGCAACATTTTTCCAAAGATGACCGGGACCATATTTCGGGTATAAAAACCTTTCAATCAGAGTAGTTTCTTTATTTTTTTGCTTTAGTGTATTGTCCGAAGAAAATATATTTGAAATAGCATTTAGCAAAGCTTTGGTAATTGACAAACCTTTTACACGTTGAGCTCCCCATTCAGAACTAATTTCGGTACATGCTACTCCCCAAACTTTTTTGGTATAATCTTTAAAAAAAGTTTCATAAAGTTCTTTTCCAAAGCGATTGATAAAGAAATCTTCGAGTGATTTTTCCGGATTTCGTTTAAATAAAATTGCAAAAAAATATGAAAATCCGATTTTTATAACTCTCAAAATTCCTAACTTTTTTATTGTATCTAAGCTAAGAGTAATTGGGTAGCTAAAAAGTTTTCGTAAATATAAAATTCGTGAAACACGATTACGAAAAAGCATTACATCGTCGCCAAAAACGTTTGTTGTTTGTTGCGATGCACTGAGTTTGTCGAAGTGTTTGTAGTTTAATATTGTTGTTTTTTCATGATATTTTATTTCATTTGTTCTTTTATCAGAATGTTCAAGTGGCATAATTTTTAACCACCAATCCATAACTCTTTCAGATTTTGAAAAAAAGCGATGACCACCAATATCAATATAATTTCCTTTATAATTAACGGTTTTTGAAATTCCGCCAATATCTTCCGATTGTTCAAGTATAATTGGCTTTATATCAGTCTTTTCTAACAATTCGTATGCGGCAGTAAGACCTGCTGGTCCTGCACCAATTATTATAGCTGTTTTATTTTTTTTAGTTAATTCCATTGATTTTCAAACCTAGTTGAATTTTTCTAATTCACAAAACTGGTTTAGTATTTAATTGTATGATGCAAGTGAGAATTACAAATAATTTTACTAAAATATTTGACTACTAGTTTTTTTTATATATTTTTGATTTTATTTCACAAAAAAACAAACTAAAAAAAATTAATTTTATGAAAAACAAAATTTTAAACTATTTATTAATCCTTTCAATTGGATTAATGTTTTCATGTAAAAAGGACAAAGATCCAGAGCCTATTGTTATACCTAAACCAATGCCAACTGTTGAAGAAAATAAATCGAAAGTTGAAACCACAGGAATTCAACTTGTTGGTACGATGAAAGAAATGAATAATCTACAAGCTGCAACTTATGTAGATA
>MENC01000193.1:2721-23728 GCA_001768155.1 Bacteroidetes bacterium GWA2_30_7 | reverse complement strand
CTTCTTTAGTAACATCTTCGTGTGTTACAGCTTTAATAACATCGGGCCCGGTAACAAACATATAGCTTGTTTCCTTTACCATAAAAATAAAATCTGTCAATGCAGGAGAATAAACTGCTCCACCGGCACAAGGTCCTAAAATTGCAGAAATCTGAGGAACAACACCTGATGCAGCAACATTTAAATGAAACAAATCGGCATAACCTGCAAGGCTTTCAACACCTTCTTGAATTCTTGCTCCACCAGAATCGTTAAGTCCAATTACCGGTGCTCCCATTTTCATAGCTAACTTCATTACTTTTTGAATTTTATCAGCATTTGTTCGACTAAGTGAACCTCCATAAACTGTAAAATCTTGAGCAAATACATAAACTAATCTGCCATCAATTTTTCCATAACCTGAAACGACTCCATCTCCAAGAAATTTTTCCAAATCTGCACCTAAATCTTTTGCACGATGAGTTACAAATTTATCAAATTCGACAAATGTTTCTTTGTCAAGTAAAACTTCGATACGTTCTCTTGCAGATAATTTTCCTGATTTATGTTGTTTTTCAATTCTATCAAGCCCACCGCCAAGTTCGGCTTGCTTGTTTAAATCTTCAAATTTTTTATATTTTTGTTCTAAAGTTTTCATAGTTTAATTTTATTTTCAATATGCTTGTTTGATTTTAATTATAGGTATTTACTCTTTTATACAGTTTCTTGTCCTTCATCAATTTCAACTAATAACTGATTGCCATTTACAATATCGTTTTCTTTAACTAAAACTTTTTTAATAGTTCCATTAATTGCCGATTTAAATTCGCTTTCCATTTTCATTGCCGAAATAATAATTACTGTTTCGCCAACTTCAACTGCATCTCCCTGTGATTTAAGAATTTTCACAATTTTTCCCGGCATTGGAGCAATTATGGTATTATGTCCATCTCCGTGAGCTGCGTCCTTGTTTTTTTTATAAATACTTAATGCGTCTTCAATCTCTACTTTAAAACTCTGTCCGTATTTATAAATATTAAAGGTATTTAAACCATTTGCTTTTACAGCTTCAATATCCCATGAGTTATTATTATATATTATTGAATACGAGCCGTTACCTGTAGTAATTATATCAAATTCATAAATATTGCTATCAATTCTAATTTTGAATTTATTTTCTTTTTTTGAAATTAATTCAACTTCGGCTTTACGTTTATTTATTATTGCATCTACTTTCATTTATTTGTGTGTTTTTCTGATAATGATTTATTATTTTTTTGACAGGATTAACAAGATTTACAGGATTTAAAGGTTGTCTAAATTTAGATTTTAGGATTTAACTTCATAGCAACTTCAAACCTCAAATCTCAAACAATTTAACCATTTAACAATTTATAATTTACGACTATTAATCATTCTACCATAAGTTTTCCAATTGTCTTTTACAACCTGATTATCTTCAGAAATATCTCTGTTTGCAGATAAATATTCCATAAAAGCAGAGATTATAGCCATATCTTCTAATTCCGGCTCCATTACATCAAGTTCAAAAAGGAAGTTGTGGTTTTTTTCAATAAAATGTGTATCGTAAGTTCCATTAATAAAGTCGGGAGTTTCCATAATTCGTTTCATAAAACCTATTGAAGTTTTAACTCCAGAAATTTTATATTCGTCAAGTACACGCATCATTCTATTTATTGCTTCTTTTCGATTTTCGCCCCAAACAATTATTTTTGAAATCATTGGGTCGTAATAAATTGGAATTTCATAGCCTGAGTAAACATAACCGTCTGTTCTTACTCCAATTCCAAGTGGTTCTGAAATGTTTCTGATTTTACCGGGACATGGCATGAAATTATTATTTGGGTCTTCGGCATAAACTCTACATTCTATTGCATGACCACGTTGTGTAATTTGTTCTTGTATATAAGATAATTTCAGACCATTTGCAACATTAATTTGTTCACGAACCAAATCAACACCAACAACAGCTTCTGTTATAGGGTGTTCGACCTGAAGTCGAGTGTTCATTTCAAGAAAATAGTAATTTCCCTGAGCGTCAACTAAAAACTCTATTGTTCCTGCATTTTCGTAATTTACAGCTTTTGCAGCTTTTACTGCACTTTCGCCCATTTTCTTTCTGAGTTCAGGATTTACAATTACAGATGGAGTTTCTTCAATAACTTTTTGATGCCGTCTTTGAACAGAACATTCTCTTTCGCAGAGGTGAATTGTATTTCCAAATTTATCGGCTAATATCTGAAATTCAATATGATGAGGAGATTCGATATATCTTTCAATATATATTGAGTCGTCGCCAAAAGCAGCCATAGCTTCTGATTTTGCTGCTCTAATTGCTTCTTTAACGTCAGTTTTATTTTTTACCAATCTCATGCCTTTTCCACCTCCACCTGCAGAAGCTTTGATAATAACCGGTAAACCAATTTCTTCTATAATTTTTAAAGCTTCTGCTTCATCAGTTAATTTTTCAGTAGTACCCGGAACTACCGGAACATTAGCTGCAATCATAGTTTTTCGGGCAGTAATTTTATCGCCCATTGTATTCATTGCATAAGCAGATGGACCAATAAAAATTATCCCTTCTTTTTGACATCTTTCGGCAAATTCGGCTTTTTCTGATAAAAAACCATAACCAGGATGGATAGCATCGGCTCCGGTACTTTTTGCTGCTTCAATTATCTTATCTATAACCAGATAACTTTCATTTGATGGAGAAGGTCCAATATAATAAGCATCATCAGCATACATTACATGTTTTGAATTTCTATCAACTTCGGAATAAACTGCTACCGACTTAATATCCATCTCTCGGCAGGTTCGCATTACCCTAAGTGCAATCTCTCCTCTATTGGCAATTAATATTTTCTTAATCATAAAATATGTTCTATATCACAAAAACGACAAAACTAATTGAAATGTTTATAAGAAAAAAATTAATTAATAAACAATCGGTGTATGTAATTAAATTTAAGAGCGTTATGACTACGTTCGGGTGTTTGCAAATGTGCTACCAAATGCGTAGGCTATGCAAGTTCAAGGTTAATACTTTCAATTTGGTTTCTCGATTCTTGTCTAAGTTCAAATGCTCTTTCCATTTTCTTACTAATTTCTTTTATCGTATTGTCGTCAGGCAAGTTTATTAAAGTATTTGCTAAGTCGGTGTCTGAAACGTTTGGTATTGCTGCCCCTGTCCTATACATAAACATTTGCTTTAAAAACACTTCAGATTTTAAAAAGAAAAGTAAATAATAGTTGTCAATTTTAAAGTTACGCAAAACTCTAAAACCGTTTGTGCAAATACTACCTTCAAAGTCCTTTGTTACTATTGCGGTGGCATGCTTTCTAGTGCCAACTGAATTACCTGCAATAGCTGTAATAATATCACCTTCTTGAATTTCATAACTGGCTCTGCTTGGTAGTTCGTGAACTTGATAAGTAGTTGAGTTTATTATTTCGTAAGAATGTGTATTAATGTCTGAAAGTTCAACATACTCAACAGTTAAGTTTTGGTCTTTTAGTTTTTTACTTTTAATTTTTATTATATCACAAATGTCTCCCAATCGAATAGTTTTACCTTTGTCTAAATTGGAAAACATTTTCCGGTTTTCAGGAGAATAAAAGTCAAAGTCAAATCGCCCATTCAATTCATCATAATTGATAGAAAAAGAATTTTCTTTGTCTATTTTAGTACCTTTTTGAAATGCTTTGTAGTCATCAACAATAACACTAAAATCTTCGTCTAAAATTGGTTGCCCTAAAACATCTTTAATAGTTTGACCATATTGATCTTTTTGATATAAAGGTGTACCATTTTTGTTTCCTTGATAACCTAACTTTTTAACCCTACCGAAGAAAATAGGATACTGTTTAATTTTATTTGGGGTTTCTTTTTCTAAAAAAAGAAGTGATGTTTTTACACCAGTTCCAAAAGGAATAAATGTTTCTTGAGGAAGATTTACAATAGCTAAAATTTTTGCTTTCAGTTTTATGTAGAAGCGTAAATATTCTAAAGAAGGATTTTCAAAATTGCCGTTTGGTAAAACAATTGCCATTCTACCTCCTTCTTTTAAAAGCTGTAAACATCGTTCGATAAATAAAATTTCAGCATTTTGATTAGGATAAACAGATTTTGTTTTGTGGTAGTCGTTGTTATGGTTTGACCATTTATAACCTAAATCAAAATTTGAAAGTGTAGATGTATTTGTGATTTTAGCACCAAAAGGTGGATTGGCTAATATCAAATCAAAGCCGTCTGTGTGTGATAAAGATAGTTTTAAACTGTCTAAATCCTCTAAAGAATTTGTACAAAGAATATTGGTTTTTCCATTTGCTTCTAATAGCAATTTCATTTTTGCAATTCTTGCAATACTCTTATTAATGTCTAAACCAAAAAGATTTTTAGAAACTATATTTTTTGTATCAATATCTGAATAATTATTTTGCAAATATTTTAATGCAGACAATAAAAAACCACCACTTCCGCATGCAGGATCAATAATTATTTCGTTTGGCTTTGGTTGCATCATTTCTACGCAAAAGTCAATTACTGGTTCAGGAGTAAAAAATTGCCCACGTCCATCTTTCTCGTGATGTGAAAGAAATTTTTGAAATGCTAAACCTTTTGCATCTTGGGAAGAATTAAGAAGTGATATGCCTTGTAGTTTATTGATTGTAAAACCTAATGCTATTGGACTAATTCTTATACGGTCATCTATGTCGAAAATATCTTTAAATGCTTGTTTAGTTTGTTCAAACAAGTTTGAGATACGTTCTGTAATTGAATGAGCAGGTCTTCCGGCTTTCAATTCATTCCAATCATCTGCTGATATGCTGAATTGATTAAGGTTTTCATTTTCATCAAAAATTTTTATAAACAAAATTTTGACAAATTCTTCTAATGTTTGTTGAGGAGATAAGCCATCGTTTGCATAGATGTAATCGTGAATTTCTTCAAATTTTTTTAGAAGATTATCTTCTTTTGTGAGTTGTAAGTCAAATAACGAATTCATGTTTTACACATTTGTGGTAAATATAATACACATTTGTGTAAAACTGAAAATTTAGTTTTCAACAACAACATTTCTGTTGTCAATTTGCATATCATTTTCATTCACAGCATCAGCAGCGATAAGCGTTTCACACACTTCATTAAAATCTTCACTCCACTCGTCAGTTAAATCAAGTTTAAATGAACCGTCTGTTTGCGGAAAAACAAAACCCATAATATAATTCTGTTGCAAATGATTTGCATCTTTGCCTGATGAGTCAAGGTGTTTTGGATTTGCAAATAAAAATTTGTGTTCGTTAAATCTAAGGAATATGTCAACTGAAATTAAGTTGAATTCATCTTTTCGTGGTGTGGCTTGTGTTCGTTCTCCGCCACCTGCACCTGATACAAAGTGAGTGTCAAGAACTCTAACTTTACTCATTAAATACATCAACTTATCTTTAATCATTTTATCAATTTCATCTCTTGTATAGTTTGCAAGTTCTTTCATTGAAACAAGTTTATCAGTTTCTTTTTTCGGTGGAGTTTTTAAATAATCTTGAATTTCTTCAAACGAGTAAAGTGTTGGAGAATTAACCATTTCAGGAAGATTTTCGGCAATCCATTTTTCAATTTGTGGTTCAACCTCTTTGGCAGTGTCAATCCAATGAATTAATTCCTGGTAATCAAAAAGAACCTTTTTAAGTTTCGGATAATTATAAAGTTTGTTCCAATGTTCTGTATTTGATTTTACTCCTTTTGATTCAAGAACAAACCAAGGACTTTGGTCATTTTTGCGGAAATAAAAATCACCGTGATGCTGTGAATGCTTTTTCCCTTCCCATTTTTCACGAATCCGTTTTACTTCAAAACCTAGCTCTTGCAAATTTTTCTTTAAGAGAAGTTCACTGATTGAACCACTCACATATCCTTGTGCATTCGGGCTCATTTTAAGAGCTTCTAAAAATATGTCTAATGTTGTTTTGAAAGTATTTGTGACAAATGCCTCAAGTCTTTGAAAGATATTCATATATTTTATTTTCTTTTTTGCAAAATTATTAATTTAAAATCCTAAAATTGTTTTCATTTTGTTGATAATCGCTTTTTAATGATTTTTTTTGATTTTAATTTTAATAAATATGCAAGTACATAACTGATAATTAAAGCATTTAATAAATAAAACCCGACTGTAATTATTCTAACTGGTTCAAATCCACTTAATATCGTGTTTAAAATAAATTCCAATAAAATTATTATAAACAGAAAAAGCCAAAACGAATATTGAAATACTGTATTTGGAACATATTTTACAGTATTACCAAGTTCCGAAAAAGCTTTTTTCTTTGATTCTGAATCATTTACATTCGACTCTATTACATTGATTAAAGAGTTAATAGTTTTTGACGTGAAGCTTTCCATTAATAAGTTTTGAACAAAATTATAAATTTTTAAGATATAAGTTGTAATTTTACAATCAATTTTTCTAATTATGAATCATTTATATCCATTTAAATTTGAACCCATTATTAAAGATAAAATTTGGGGTGGGAATAAATTAAAAACTATTTTAAATAAACATGAAGCAACCGACAAAAGCGGTGAAAGTTGGGAAATTTCTTCGATTGAAGAAAATATTTCAGTAGTTAGCAATGGTTTTTTAGAAGGAAATGATTTGCAGGAAATTATTGAAATTTATATGGGCGATATTGTTGGCGAAAAAGTGTTTGAAAAATATGGTGTTGAATTTCCACTTTTAATCAAATTTATTGATGCTACCGACGATTTATCAATTCAGGTTCACCCCGATAATGAACTTGCAAAAAAGCGTCATAATGCTTATGGCAAAACCGAAATGTGGTATGTGGTTCAGGCAGAAAAAGATTCTCAATTAATTTCAGGGTTCAATCAAGAAATCAATCAAGAAATTTTAAATGAATCAATAAATAATAACACACTTATAAAATATTTAAACCATGAAAATGTAAAAAAAGGAGATGTTTTTTTCCTTCCTGCCGGTAGAATTCATGCAATAAAAAAAGGAATTTTATTAGCCGAAATTCAACAAACTTCTGACATTACTTATCGTTTATTTGATTGGAACAGACCAGATGAACATGGAAATTTCAGAGAATTGCACGTTGATTTAGCTTTAGATGCAATTGATTATAAGTTAATTGAAAATTATAAGACCAGCTATAACTTAATAAACGATTTTAGCTCAGAAATAATTAAAACTGAATTTTTTACAACAAATATTATCAATCTTACAAAATCTATTAATCTAAATTACAGCCTACTGGATTCATTTGTAATTTTAATGTGTTTAGAAGGTAGTTTTAGCATTATTGATGACAATAATTTAACAACCATTGTAAATATGGGCGAAACTGTACTTATTCCTGCGGTTTTAGAAAATATTAATCTAATTACCGATTCTTGTGCTAAACTTCTTGAGGTTTATATTGACTTAAAATAAAAAAAATGGAAATTAAAGAAGCAACATTTATTAGTTCGATTGACCACGTTGATAAATGTCCGATTACAAAATTAAATGAATTTGCATTTATCGGACGTTCAAATGTTGGAAAGTCATCGTTAATAAATATGCTTACAAATCAAAAAAAGTTAGCCAAAACATCGGGTCGTCCCGGAAAAACACAAACAATAAATCATTTTTTAATTAATACTTCATGGTATTTGGTTGATTTACCAGGATATGGCTATGCAAAATTGTCAAAAACATTACGAGAAAAAATCTCTAAAATGATTAATAATTACATTTTAAATCGAGCAAATTTAACAACACTTTTTATTCTTATCGATTCTCGACTTGAGCCTCAAAAATTTGATATTGATTTTATTAATTTTATTGGAGAAAATAATATACCAATTGCATTAATATTTACAAAATGCGATAAGCTTTCACCTCCTAAAATTCAAAGTAATATTGCTGCATTTAAAAAAGAATTATTAAAATATTGGGACGAAATTCCATCAATTTTTTTAAGTTCGTCAGAAACAGGAGTAGGCAAAGAAAAGATTCTGAATTTCATAAAAGATATTAACAGGTCTGTTAATATTGTTTTGTGAAAAATTGATTAAAATTTACTGTTTAAAAAATATATCTTTTACCTTTGCACAACAAATGTAATTATTTAATAATTAAATGCTTAAAAAAATGACTATTCATTCTGACATGAAATTTTTTACTGGTAGTGCTACACGCTATCTAAGTGAAAACATTGCTAAAGAATATGGTGTTCCATTAGGAAAAACATCAGTAATTAAATTTAGCGATGGCGAATTTCAAACTTCTTATGATGAAACAGTTAGAGGTTCAACTGTATTTATTATTCAGTCAACTTTTCAGCCTTTAGAAAATTTATTCGAATTACTACTATTAATAGATGCTGCAAAAAGAGCATCAGCATATAAAATAGTTGCAGTAATCCCTTACTTTGGATTTGCCCGTCAAGACCGAAAAGATAAATCAAGAGTTGCAATTGGTTCAAAATTAGTTGCTAATTTATTAGTTGCTGCCGGAGTTAACCGAGTAATGACAATGGACTTACATGCCGACCAAATTCAAGGATTCTTTGATGTCCCTGTTGACCATTTATACGCATCATCTCTTTTTGTTCCCTACATTAAAAACTTACAATTAGAAAACTTAGTAGTTGCTGCTCCAGATGTTGGCGGGACAAAACGCTCACAAGCATATTCCAAATTTTTTAACAGCGAAATGGTTATTTGTTACAAACATCGAGAAAAACCTAATGAAGTTGGAAAAATGGTTGTAATTGGTGATGTAAAAGATAAAAACGTTATTTTGGTTGACGATATAATTGATACTGCCGGAACAATTACTGCTGCTGCTGAATTAATGCTCGAAAAAGGAGCAAAAAGTGTAAGAGCCATGGCAACTCATCCGGTATTATCTGGTCCAGCTTACGAACGAATTGAAAAATCTGCAATAACCGAAGTTATTGTTACCGATACTATTCCTTCAAAAAAAGAATGTAAAAAAATTACAACTCTTTCAGTTGCACCATTGTTGGCAGAAGTAATGAGCAAAGTATATAATTACAAATCAATCAGTTCTAATTTTATTATGTAACTTTGCAAAAAATAAAATTATTCTTAACTTTGCACTCTTAAAATTTTATTAACGTGTAATGGGATTCTGAAAAACAGAATTGAGTAGCACATAAAAATTAAAACAATGAAAACATTTGAAGTTAAAGGTGAATTAAGAAAAGAAATTGGTAAAAAAAATGCGTCACAGCTTAGAAAAGAGGAAAAGATTCCTTGCGTTATTTATGGAGGAAAAGAAAATGTTCATTTTTCTGCATCAGAAAAAGAATTTTTAAATTTGATTTATACTCCCAATGTTTACATTGCAAAAATCAAACTTGAAAATGCTGAATATAATGCAGTTATGCGAGAAATTCAAGTTCATCCTGTAAGTGATAAAGTTATTCATATTGATTTTTTACAAGTATTTGATGATAAAAATGTTACAGTTCCTGTTCCAGTTAAATTAAATGGATTTGCCAAAGGTGTTAAAGAAGGTGGTAAATTAAATCTTGAAAGAAGAAAATTAAAAGTAAGTGGATTTCCTAATGCAATTCCCGACATTATTGAAATAGATGTAACTGATGTTGAATTAGGAAAAACTATTAAAGTGGGGGATATAAAAATAGATAATGTTAAATTAACCGACAGCTCAAATACAGTTGTAGCATCAGTTAAATTAACAAGAGCAGCTAAAGGAATGGAAGTTGGTGAAACTCCAGTAGCAGCGGCAGCCGCAGCAACAACAACTACCCCCCCTGCAGAAACACCTGTAGAAACTAAAAAATAAGTAAGAAGTAAGATTTAAGATATAATATTTAGTGTTAGTAAGAAAACTCCAAAAAACAAATGTCAAATAAATTCCAATTCTCAAAACTCCAATTTTCAAAACCGTTTGTATATTAGGTAATTGTAATTTGTGATTTATTTGAGATTTGAAACTTGAAATTTGTTATTTTTAAAATATGTAGTTTTCTTAGAGTTACTATTTAATGGATAAATGCGAAATATTATTATATTACCTTAAATCCGCAAGTTTATCTTTAAGTACTTGTAGGTGAAAACACCTGCAAGAGGCAGGGTGCGTCAGTCATGTGTTTTCACCTGACTGGTAAACAACAAATTAACTTATAATCTGCGAATTTTAGGAATTACACTAAAACTCCAAAAATATTAAATAATAACCGCTTTGAAATATCTTATTGCAGGTCTTGGCAATATCGGCGAAAAGTATCAAAATACACGTCATAATATAGGTTTTTTAATATTGGATTCTCTTGCAAGAGAGTCCAATATTATTTTTGAGGAAGACCGTCTGGCATATAAAGCTACTTATAAATTTAAGTCAAGGACTTTTATTCTAATAAAACCTACAACATTCATGAATTTGAGTGGAAAAGCAATTAATTATTGGCTTCAAAAAGAAAAAATCGAACCACAAAATCTTTTAGTCATTGTTGACGATTTAGCACTTCCGTTTGGTACAATCAGAATAAGGCAAAAAGGTGGCGATGGCGGACACAATGGATTATTAGATATAACTCAAGTAATTGGTTCTAATAATTTTTCCAGAATGAGGTTTGGAATTGGAAATGAATTTAATAAAGGAAGTCAGATAAATTATGTACTCGGAGATATTACTTCTGAAGAAAATAAAATTTTAAACGACCGTTACGAAGTTTGTAAAAATATTATTCGTAGTTTTGGAACACTGGGAATTGAAAAAACTATGAATCAATTCAATAATAAATAATTAGATAATAATTTTATCTGGCAGACAGATTGAAAAAATTAATGTATTGTGATGATTTATCTCCAAATGCTTCAACTTTTTTATCAGTAATTTTATATGTGCATCGTTCACCAACAATTCCAGAAAAGAACACTTCATATTCTTTTCCTGCTTCATCTATCATTATAACATTCGCAAGATTTTTATTAACTTGTGATGCTTCTAAGCTTATGTTACAAATCGGACAATAAAAAGAAATTAAATCGCCTTGCTCAAACTTAAAATCGACATGATTTATAACTGAATAATCTCCAATTTTCGGACTTAAAAGAACTAATCCTCTTTTGTGCGTTTTTGTTTTTGCTGCAAAAATAATATTTTCACCTACATTCAAATAACCTCTGCAATGAGGACATAAATAGTTGCTTTTCATTATTTTAGTATTTAATATTCATTCTTTACAAATTTTGGAAAAATTAATCTAATAAAAAAACTTTTTTGATAAAACTATGATTAATAATGAACAATTGACAATATTGAGATTAATTAGTGTACTAAAAACTGAAACCCAACTTGTAAACCACTAATATCTTTTAAATTATAATAATTTTGATACATTCCACCAATTATAAAATAACCATTTAAGTGCTTATAATTTATAGCTTTAATTTTTGCACTTAACGAAATTTCTGAATAAATATCAATTAAATTAGCATAATCAGCAGCATATCGACCTTCAAATAAGAAACTCATTTTATTATCAAAGAATTTTGTTTCAACACTCAAAAGGTGTTCATTATAAGCTGAATTACCCATTAAATCGAATAAAAGACCTGTACCAAATCGTAAATTTACTTTTTCGGCAGGAAAAGTATTAAACTCTATAATTTGCCATTCCAAAAATTGGTCTGTTGAAGAAGTGCTAAAAGAACTTCCTTGATTAAATCTTAACTCTGTTGAAAAAATACCGGCAGTTCCTCTAATCCTGGGTAAAACACTTAATCTATTATCTGTTCCTCCCGCAGCCAAAAACATAGCTTCAAAAGATAATGCTTCTGGATAAGTTTCCAAATTATCTAATAAATACTCATGATGGTCTGCCATTACATCTATAAGAAAATAAGCAGCTTCACTAAAAACAATTGTGATACACGCAGCAGCACATCCATCAGTTTCGGGAGTACCAACTACTATATCATTAATTTTATTATTCGATAATTTTGAGTTTGACTTTTTTTGAGCAATAACTACTAATGAGCTAATTGTTAGGATAATAATAAATATTTTTTTCATTCTTGCTAATTTAAAAGTCGATTTTAAAGCAAATTTTGTTCCAATTATACAAACTTACATAAATTGTTTTTAATTCTTCATTTGGCTTTTGATAATGAGAAAACATTTTCCAAAATTCTATTTTTCTTTCATTTAGGGTGTTTATGCCTGTTTTATATAAAAAATTATTTCGGCTATCAATTTTATTTGTTTCGATAGCAAATAAATTTGAATAACCTATTATGAGTGAAAACAATAAGTATATAAATAGAAATCGCATTAATTAGTGTAAATTATTTATGTGTAAATATATTTAAAAATGCAGTAGATAAAATAATACACGTTAAAATTTTTGTTATAATTGAAATTCGATAATAAAAAATGAGGACGCATATAATTATAAGATTAGTAATTGGTTTAAGTTTATTGTTTTTTTTTGAAGAGGTATTTTCAATTAATAAATCAAAAAACGACTCGTTATGCAATATTGATTATTTTCGGCAGAAGAAGTTAGGATTTACGTATGATTTTGCCATAACTTCAGAAAATATGTTATATGAATATGAAACTTATAAACCACAACTTTTTCAGATTGTATATTCAATTCCGTTATCCAAAAAATTAAAAAGAAAATTTTATTCAATAAATATTATTCCTCAAATTAATAGTGCTTTGGTTACAAATAAATTCAAAGAAATGTATGATTTTGAGTTTGGAACTAATTTTGAGTTTTCATATAATTATGTTGTAAATCAAAATATTGCTTTATTTACTGCAATTGGAATAGGTCCGCATTATATATCACACGATAGAGGAAGACAAGCCGGAGGTTTCCTTTTTAGTGATAATTTCATTGTCGGACTCAGATATAAATTTGATGATGATACAGAAATAAAACTGCATTTTAAGTTCAGGCACATGTCTAATGCAAATATGAAATTACCTAATTGGGGAATTAATAATTTTTTTATTGGAGGAACATTTTTTAAAAAAATTAACTTTTAATTATTCAATTGAAAAGCTTCCATTAATAATTTTCCCATTCTCGTCCCATTCCTTTCCCGAAACAAATTTACCGTTATTATAAATTGCTTCTTTTTTCTTTTTTTCATTTTGATGATACCAAACAGCTTTTCCGTCTAAACAATCATTTTTATAGTGTGTTTCGGATTGTTTTTTGCCATCTTTAAACCAATAAATAGTTTTTCCATTTTTTTGATTATTGAAATATTCCGATTCACGTTTAACTTTTCCGTCTTTATAATACCAAGTCCATTTCCCAATCATTTTGCCATTTTGATAAGTTCCTTCTTTACCTATTATATTTTCTTGAGGATAATTTTCGGTATATTTTCCAGTAAATAATTCTGAAGTTTTTTTAATATATACGATACCACCTATTTCAGTCAATAAATCAGGAGTTGCATTTTGTGCAAATACTGATAAACCAGAAAATATAAAAAAAATAATTAGTTGAATTTTAAGAAAAATCATAAAAAAAAAGGGCTAAAGCCCTTAATTTTATTTAGCAATTCGTTGAAGCCATTTCAGCATGAATATCATTGTAAACATTGATATACAACATGCAACAACAAATACTGTCCAAACCATCCAAATAGGAATACTTTCGTAAAGTACAGCTCCAATAAAGAGTAATTGATTTCCAACTGCAGTTGCTCCAAGCCAACCACCTTGCATAATTCCTTGATATTTAGGAGGTGCAACTTTTGACACAAACGATATTCCAAGAGGACTTATAAATAATTCAGCTACAGTTAAAATAAAATATGTTCCCATTAACAAAAATGATGATGCACGTAACGATTCGGCTAATGGAACTCCACCTTGTTCAGGGTCAACAGATGAATAAAAAGGCAAATCGTATAAAAATGAACCTAATGCCATAACTGCAAAACCTAATGCAGCTATTCCCATACCAATGGCAATTTTTTTAGGAGTTGAAGGCTCTTTTCCTTTAGCTCTTAGCCAACCAAAAAGTGCAATAATAATTGGTGTTAGAAATACAACAAAAAATGGATTCATTGATTGGAAAATTTCAGCAGAAATGTCCCAATTGAAAACTTTCAAAAAAGTATAATCTCTTGCAAAGAAAGTTAATGTTAATCCGTTCTGATGGAACGAAAACCAAAAGAAAATAACTACACCGAAAACAGCTATTAACGCATAAATACGTTGTTTAACCTCTTTCGCATCCATAACTATTGTATTTGCATCAGCAGCAGACTTGTCTGAAACTACTTTTTTAGCATTTGGTAAGTTTTTTTTGTTTACCATGTAAATAACTAATGAAATAGCCATTGCAAAAATTGCAACTCCAAAAGCATAGTGAAAACCGGTTGTAAAAACATTTAAATAATTATTTGAAAATGCTGTTAAATCATTTACTAAAAACGAACCGCTAACAGATTGTGCCAATTCTGAAAATTTAGTTGTTGCTTCTGTATTCATTGTCCCACTTAAATACGAATGGCAAAGTGCCGGAAGGTCTGAGTTATAAGCTAATTCATGTCTTGATAACCACCAATTTCTTACTCCAACAGCTGCAAAAGGGGCAAATATAGCTCCAACATTAATAAACATATAAAATAAAGAAAAACCGGAATCTCTTAATTTTGAATATTTATCATTATCATACATTTGACCAACTAAAGCCTGAAGATTTCCTTTAAAAAGTCCATTTCCAAAAGCTATTACAAATAATCCAATACAAGTCAAAGTTAAATACAAAGGTAAATTAGGAGAAGGTGTTGGTGATGGAATTGCAATAAGAAAATAGCCCAACGACATAATTACTAAACCCGTAAGAATAGTTCCTTTATAATTTCTGGTTTTATCGGCAATTAATCCTCCAACAAAAGCAAGAATATAAATAGAAAAGTAAAAAGTAGCATAAATATAACCGGCATTTTTACCATCAAGTCCGAATTTTGCTTGAAGAAACAATGCTAATATTGCCATCATGGTATAAAAACCAAAGCGTTCGCCCATATTAGCTAATGCAGACGCTATCAAACCTTTTGGATGTCCTTTAAACATAATTAATGAAAATTAAATTTTAATTAAATAAAAAAAGTTTACAAATATATAAATCTTTTTCTTTTAAAAAATTCCAAATTAATAGTATAAACAACATAATTAAAAATATTAAACTATAAATTAGTTTTTTATTTAAATTTAACCTCACTATTTTTGTTAAATTATAAGTTATTTTTTAAGAAGCTCGAATGAAAATTTTAAATAAAGAACAAATACTCGAAGCCGATAAATTTACAATTCAGAATGAACCGGTTTTATCAATTGATTTGATGGAACGGGCTTCCGAAAAATGTTGCAAATGGATAAGAAAAAATATATATTTTGATTCAAAAATTATTATTTTCTGCGGAATTGGAAATAATGGAGGAGATGGACTTGCAATTGCACGACAGTTGAAAGAATTTAAAAAGGAGGTATATATTTTCCCTGATAAAGACAATTATTCAGAAGATTTTAAAACAAATTTTGAAAAATTATCTAAAGCAAATATTTCAATTAAAACTATTCGAAACATAAATTCTATTAAAGAAATTAACCCTAAAGATGTAATAATTGATGCAATTTTTGGAAGTGGATTAAATCGCCCTGTCAACGGAATTTATGGCGAAACTATAAATAAAATAAATAAATCGGGCTGTAAAATTATATCAATCGATATTCCTTCAGGTCTTTTTTGCGATTCAAATTCTACTTCCGAAAATATAATTAAAGCTGATTATACCCTTACTTTTCAATTTCCAAAATTATCGTTCTTGTTTTCAGAAAATGAACAATATACCGGCACTTGGAAGGTGTTAGACATTGGACTTCATAAAGAATTTATTGTTCATGTAAAAACTTCAAATTATTATATCACAAAAGCTGAAATAAGTAACAAAATTATTACACGAAAAAAATTCTCACATAAAGGAAATTTTGGTCACGCATTGCTAATTGCCGGAAGTTTTGGAAAAATGGGTGCTGCTGTTTTGGCTTCAAAATCTTGCTTAAAAAGTGGTGTTGGATTGCTTACAACTCATATTCCGAAAGTTGGTTACGATATAATGCAGACTTCCATTCCCGAAGCAATGGTAAGTGTTTCAAATTCAAAAAATGAAATTACTTCATTTCCTCATTTAGAAAAATTTTCTGCTATAGCTATTGGTCCCGGAATTGGCACATCAAAAATTACTCAAATTGAACTAAAAAAATTTCTTGAATTGTGTAAAAAACCTTTAGTTCTTGATGCAGATGCCCTAAATATTATATCCAAAAATAAAACTCTTTTAAATTTTCTTCCCGAAAATACAATCCTCACTCCTCACCCACGTGAATTCGACAGATTAACTAAAAAACATGAAAGCGGATACGAAAGATATTTATCTCAAATTGAGTTCTCTAAAAAATTTAATGTTATAGTAATTTTAAAAGGTGCAAATACCTCAATTAGTTGTCCTGATGGAATTTGCTACTTTAATTCGACAGGAAATCCCGGTATGTCAACAGCCGGAAGCGGCGATGTTTTAACCGGAATAATATTATCTTTGCTTTCGCAAGGATATTCGCCAGTTAATTCGGCAATAACAGGAGTTTATATTCATGGTTTGGCTGGCGATATTGCTTGTAAAAATGAATCTTACGAATCGTTAATTGCCGGTGATATAATAAATAATTTAGGAAAAGCTTTTAAGGAATTTAGGATTTAGAATGAAGGAATGGTTAAATGGCTAAATTGTTAAATGGTTGCTACGCAGTTTAACGCTTCGACAATAAAACAATTTAACAATGTATCAATTTAACAATGTATCAATTTAACCATGTAACAATGTAACAATTTAACAATATAACAATGTATATCAAACAAAAACAAATGAATAGATACTTAGTAGTTGTTTTAATCTTTTCGATTTTATTGTCGTGTAAAACATCGCTTAATGTTACCAATATTAATAATGCAGAAAAATACGAGGCAAAATCGTTAATGTATTATTTACCCGAAACAGTTATTAAAATTGATGTTGAGGTAACTCGAACAGTTTTCACAAAAGGTAAATTTAATGAATTTGCCGAGAAATATTTAAATATTGAAAACGCTGAAAAAACTGATTTTGTAAAATATCAATTATCTGATATTGACATAGATTCGTATGGCGAACCAGATTATAATAATGGTTTTATTATTACCGGAAAAGCTTTAACTGATTTAAAAATTAATGTAACCGATAATTTTCTTTTAGCCGGGATAAACAATAAAGCTGAAAATTATTCGGAATCAATTAACCCAACTTCGTTTTTAATCGAGAAGGAATCTGAAAAGTTTTTTTTCACAGATTTAACATCAAAAAGAGCTTTAAATGAAACAGAAGATACTGTTTATAAAAGAATTAAACAGGATTCTGTATTTATAAAAGTTCCTATTATTAAAAAACAAACTGGAATAAAAACCTCTGAAATAAAAGCCGAAGATGCAGCCAATTTAATTATTAAAATAAGAAAAAAACGTTTAAAATTATTATACGGCGAAGTAGAATCAAAAATCGAAGAAGTATCAATTAAAGATATGGTTGATGGACTTAACAGTATAGAAAAGAACTATTTAGAATTATTTATCGGACACACAGAAGTTGATACGCTTAATTACAGTTTCGAGTTTACACCAAATAATAGTCAGGAACTTACAAACAATATTTTGTTTTATTTCTCCGAAAAATATGGAATAAATTCAACGAATATAAAAGGATATGAACCTGTAACAATAAAAATATTAAAATGTGGAAAAACCAACATCATAGAAAGTTATAAAGCTAAAAACACTGTTCAGAACAAAAGTAACGGGTTATTCTATCGAATTCCAGATTGTGGAGTTGTACAAGTTTTTAAGAATACCGATTTAGTTGCAAATAAAAAAATATTAGTAGCTCAATTTGGCACTACTGCTGAAATTCCTTCTGAAATATTATCTAAAAAAAATATTAAAATAGAAATTAATCCAAAATTAGGCAGTTTAAAGAGCATTGAATAGTTTTTCAATTGCAATATTCGGGATTTGAAATTTTGTGATTCAAAACACAAGATACACGATAAAAAAATAAGTTGAAGCCGGCTTAAACATTTGCAATTAAAGATGAGCCACAGTTTAACTTTGATTAAACAGATAAAACTGTTTGTAATTATTCTAAATTACCAAAAATAGAAACCTTTTTTCTAAGAATTTCGTATTAAATTTGTTTAACTTTTAAAATAAAAAATCATGAAAAAACTAACTATTTATCTGACAATTTATCTATACTTCTTTAGCCTGATTGGCTTTGCACAACAATTAATTGTTGATCCATATTCTAATTTAAGCGGCAAAACGCTAGACGCACTTTCTGGAGGAGAAACTGCTTACGACGGAGAGTATCAAATTTTCCTATATAAACTATTTTGGATTAATTTACCTGGTAGTTCGTCATTCAAAGTTGAAGTAGTTTCTTTTCCATTTATACCACCTAATATTTTTACTACTGGCGATGCTAATGGTAGTACTACAACAAGAGATTTTGTATTACCTAATATGAATAATTATGGCAATGTAGATGTTTGTAGTGGTAAAGGTACTGGATGGAATAATTTATTATTTAAAGATATGGAAAAATCAGGTTTTTGTTATAATCAAACTGATTGTTCTGATTGTTTTGGTAGTAATAGTGGATTTTCATCTCAAATGGGGTTAGCGAGTTGTTCTTTTATATGGAACGGGGCATTAACTAGTTCCACAAATAGGAAAAATTTTCCTCATACAGTTTTAAAAATAACTTTATATAAACACGAAAATAACTTACTATCTGAAATCATTGACTCTTTATCATTTATATATGACAACACAAGAGGTAAAATGCAATACTACCCATTTATCGCATCAAATACTACCACACAGTCAACTGGTATATACGATGTCTATTTTGAGCCAAGAATATTTTATACCTCTGGTCATACCTATGCCGAAACATCTAATTCAAGTTGGTTTAATTATGGAACTGTTTCAAGTGGAACTATAAATTATTTTCCTTATAAAGATATAAAAAATTCAAATTTCATAAATCAACTATATCCATCCGATAATTCAAATTTATTTATCAATGGTTCTACTTATAATTATATGCACCCTGCCCCTTATACTGTTTTTACTAGTTATTTACAAGGCGATGATGGGGGTTGTTTTGCTGGTTATGAAGGTTTGTATTGTACTGAAAAATCTGGCATTAAACACAAATATAATATTGATAAACCAATTGATTTAACCATAATAAATTCTGTTGAAAAAGTAATATATAATCCTTCTGAAACTCATATTACAACTGATTTATACTTCCCATCTGGTTATACGTTTAAAACTGTTTATGGGCAATTGCCCGAAAGAACATCTGTAGAATCTTTAGATAATGGATTATATGAAGACCAACGTGATATTTTAGTGCCAAGCGACAAACAATCGGTATATTATGTTGAAAACGGAGCAACTCTTGCAATAGAGCCATGTGTTACTATAATGGATGCCGAATTTATTGTAGAAAGTGGAGCTACGCTAATTTACGACCCTGCAAGAACTTATGGGAACTTTACAATTCAATCGCCTACAGCAGGAACAATAAATACTGACCTTTCAAATTTTCCACCAAATTATGGAACATGTAACCAACTCTGCTATGATGTTGCATATTACAATGTTATAAATAAAGATATTACTGTAAGCGAAACATGGACTACAGCAAATTTACTTACGTTATTTCCAACGAGTGTTAATAATACAGTAACTATAGGTGGGACTCTTACGGTAAAATCAGGCAAAACATTAACAATAAATAGTGGAATAAGATTAGAATTTGGACAAATCGGAAAAATAATTGTAGAACCTAATGCAAAACTTATTGTAAATGGTACTGCTACAAGCAAAGTAATATTTACAAATGCCTGTAAAGAAATGTGGAAGGGTATTGAAGTATGGGGCGACCCAAGTTTATCGCAATATCCTCCAACAAATTCACCTCAGGGATATGTAAAATTAAATTATGTAACATTTGAAAATTCACTTAACGGAATTGTTTCAAAAAATCCTGATATTGACGATTATACACCTGTGTATGATGGTGGAGGAATTATCATAGCAACAAATACCGATTTTTTAAATAACCATTGTGCTATTCAGTTTTATCCGTTTATTAATATTAATACATTAGGCAATGTATCTAACAATTTAAGCTATTTCAATAACTGTATTTTTGAAACTAATAATAACTATATGTTCGATTATGCAATGAAAATTGACCACAAACGCCGTGCACCTGAAAAATTAGTTTACTTATGGGATGTGAAAAATGTAAGTTTTGCAAAATGTACGTTTCGTAACAATGTAACACAACCATTTGAACCACATTTAAGAGGTATAGCAATGCAACTTTTTGATGCTTCAATACAGCTTAATATGCCCCCAACATTACCATCAATAAATGCCAATAAATTTACTGGTTTTTCTGATGCTATCTGGTCTGAAAGTTCATCAGGAGGAGAATTTATTAAAATAGACGGTTGTATTTTTAATAATAATATTTATAGTATTGTTATGGATGGTGTACTTTCTTCAAAAATAGTACGCAATACTATAAATATACCACCTTCCGAAACAACTATTGTTGCAGATGATATTGACAGCAAAGGATACGACAGCCCCGCAGGTATATACATGAGGCTTTGCTCTGGCTATCATATAGAAGAAAACAGTTTTACTGCAAGTTCTGTAGGAACAGGGCAGGGAAATTTTGGAATAATTACCAACTCAACTACAGATGCCAATGGCGAAAACGGCTATGGAAATATTTACCGCAACACTTTTTCGGGTGTAAAAACTGCTACTCAATTTGAATACA
>MENC01000193.1:0-2661 GCA_001768155.1 Bacteroidetes bacterium GWA2_30_7 | reverse complement strand
TGGTTATCTTAGAGACCAAGGAGCATGTTCTGGATCTGATGTAAAAACTCCAGCCGGGAATTTATTTAAAAATTCCTCAGCAACTTTAGAAAATTTATATTTACAGTATAGCGATGGATTTTTATATTCTCATCATAATTCTTCAACAAGCCAATACGTCTTACCAAGTAAAAATGACAATCAAATTATTTTAGACCCATGTGTAAATTCAACTTTTAATGCTTCCAATTCTTGCCCTTCAACCTTAGTCAGTCCCATTACTCAAATTCAATCTAATATTGCAGTGACTCAATTGGCAATATCTAATCAGAACTTATTAATAGAAAGGCTTATTGACGGTGGCAATAGCGATGCTTTATTAAACCAGATTAACAGCAATTTGCCGCAAGGTGTTATTAAAAATTTATTATTGGAAAAATCACCTTATCTGAGCGATAAGGTACTGATTGCGACAGTTGATAAAAATCTTGCACCCGGAATACTAAAACAAATAGTTATGGCAAATTCGCCTGTTACTAAAATAGTATATAAAACTATTGAAAAAAAACAACTCCCACAGGGTATTATGAACGAAATTAACAGCGTACAAACAGGCGTTTCTGAGCGTGAACAATTATACAGAATTTTAGGTTATTACGAATTTCAGATGAAACTGCTTTACAATCAATTATTGCAATACGGTTACGAAAACGAAAAAATTGATAGTATAAAACCAATTATTAAAGAAGATGGTAGAATTGAAGAAAAATATATGTTACTGCCTATTGAAATTAAAGAACGTAAGTTTACAGAAGCTACACAATTATTAGATGAAATAAAAATATTCGAGGGCGATACACTAAGCGATTTTGTAAAAGAACAGGAAATAGCACTTGATTTAAAAGTGGAAAACAAAACTATTTATGAAATGGATGCACAGCAAAGACAAACCATTGAAAATATTGTTTTAGAAAACCCCGAAATAGCTTTTAATTCTAAAGCTGTACTAAAGCATGTAAAAGGCAGAAAATATGAAAAGAAACCAATTATTTTGAATGAAAATACAAATAAAAGTTTAACAATTACAAATACTCCTAAAAAAGATATAAGTAATAATAATCTTATTGATAAAATTGAATTTACAATAATACCCAATCCTGTAACATCAAATTCTATTATTGAGATAGATATAAATGAAAATAATTTACAAACTACATTAATGATAGTTGATGTAACTGGTAGGATTTTAAAGCAGTATAATTTACAACATGGGAATAATAAAATTGAAGTAATGTCTGCTGATTACTCAAATGGTATTTATAATTGCCTACTAATGAGTAATAAAAATGTGTTATCATATAAAAAATTAGCTATTAGCAAATAATTATAATTTTAATCATGATGAGATATTTATTTAGTTTGTTCATCCTATTTTGTTTTTTCTTTAATGCAAATAGTCAGAATTATTTTAACATTAATTATAGTTTTTACGGTGAAACAATGTTAGCTACGTCTGTAATCCAAATAAATGATAATTCATATTATATTAATGGAGATGCCCCTCAAGGTCTATTAGTTTTAAAATTAGATAATATAGGAAATGAAATATTTACAAAACAAATTGTAAAATCAGGGAATAAAATAGGAAGCAGTATAAAAGCTTTGATCTATTTAAATGGTTATTTTTATCAATGCGGTTCTATATTTGACACATTAACGTGGACACCTGATATATTTTTAACAAAATACAATGAAAATGGAGATACTGTTTGGACTAAGACATTTGGCGGCAATAAGCAGGATTTATCATACTATATAAATACAACCATTGATAGTGGGTTTATAATTACAGGCGTAAGCGATAGCTATGGCAGCAACGGAGACATGATATTAATTAAATCAGATATAGAAGGTAATTTTATATGGCAGAAGCTATATGGAGATAGTAATGATGAAATAGGATTATCAAGCCAACAAACATTCGACGGAGGGTTTATCATGTCCGGTGCAAAATATTATGCCAATGGGAATAGTAAACATTATATTGTAAAGACTGATAGTATAGGAAATTTAGAGTGGCAGAAAATATACGGACCGGATAAGGAAAATGGGGGCTGTTATATTATTCAAACTTCAGACAATAATTTTGTTACTGTTGGTTCAATTATAATTGATGGATTAGCAATACAGGGAAATATACGAAAACTTAATCAAAATGGAGATACTCTGTGGGAAAAAAATTATGGTGCAAATAAAAATGACTGGTTCGATACACAGCCAATTGAATTAGAGGATGGTAGCCTAATTGTAGCAGGCTCAACCTATAACAGTAACAATAAACGCATTGGTTGGCTTGTTAAATTTAATGCCAATGGAGATACATTGTGGTCAAAAACCTATTTTTCATTACCACAAGTATCAAATTATTTTTACGATTTAAAACAAACTATTGATGGTGGGTTTGTTATGGTGGGGAGAGGGTTTGATATAAATTACACAGCAAGTGCATGGGTAGTAAAGGTTGATAGTAGTGGTTGTGAGGTAGAAAATTGTGTAGTAGGAATACCAGAGCCAATTTTTGAAGAGAAATTAAACGTTGATATTAAAATATTCCCCAATCCTGCAAACGAAACAGTAAATTTTGAGACAAATTATAACGGGAATTACAATAACACAAAATTG
>MENC01000192.1:22918-29276 GCA_001768155.1 Bacteroidetes bacterium GWA2_30_7 | reverse complement strand
AAGAAATGAAATAATTATCGACCGTGAAACAGTTTTAGAGAATGACCATATTGACCAAATTATTAATTCTGGTGCTGAAACAATATTGCTTCACAAAGAAAATCAGAATATTGCAGATTTTGCAATAATCTATAATACATTACAAAAAGACCCTTGTAACTCTGAAAAAGAAGCTGTTTTATATATTTATCGCCAGTTAAGAAATTCTGAACCACCCGATGATGCAACTGCAAGAGATGTAATTGATAAATTATTCTTTTCAGATAAACGTTACGATTTAGGAGAAGTAGGTCGTTACAGAATTAACAAAAAACTTTATAGCGATTCCAATATTGAAACAAGAGTCTTAACAAAAGAAGATATAATTAGAATTATAAAATATCTGATTGAATTAATTAATTCAAAAGCAGATGTTGATGATATTGACCACCTAAGTAATCGTAGAGTTAGAACAGTTGGTGAACAATTAGGAAATCAATTTGCTGTTGGACTTGCCAGAATGGCTAGAACAATTCGAGAAAGAATGAATGTTAGAGATAACGAAGTATTTACTCCAATTGATTTAATAAATGCAAAAACTTTATCTTCAGTGATTAATTCATTTTTTGGCACAAACCAGTTAAGTCAGTTTATGGACCAAACAAATCCATTAGCTGAAATGACTCACAAAAGAAGATTATCAGCATTAGGACCTGGTGGTTTATCAAGAGAAAGAGCCGGTTTCGAGGTTCGAGACGTTCATTATACTCATTACGGAAGACTTTGTCCTATTGAAACACCAGAAGGTCCAAATATTGGATTAATCTCGTCTTTGTGTGTATATGCAAAAATTAATGAATTAGGTTTTATTGAAACACCTTACCGAAAAGTTACCGATGGTGTTGTTAATTTAAGTGAAGAAGGAATAGAATATTTTAGTGCAGAGGAAGAAGAAACTAATATTATTGCTCAGGCAAATGCTCAAATAGATGATAATGGATTATTTATTAATCCAAAAGTAAAATCACGTCATAAAGGAGATTTTCCATTTATAGAAAAAAGTGCAGTTCAATTAATGGACGTTGCACCCAATCAAATTGCATCAATTGCTGCTTCACTAATTCCTTTCTTAGAGCACGACGATGCTAATAGAGCACTTATGGGTTCTAACATGATGCGTCAGGCAGTTCCACTTTTAAATCCCGAGTCTCCAATTGTAGGTACAGGTATCGAAAGAATTGTTGCAAAAGATTCAAGAATACAAATTGCTGCCGAAGGAGATGGAATTATAGAATCTGCTGATGCATTAGAAATTGTAGTTAAATACTATAGAACTGAAGTTGAACAATCTGTAAACTTTAGTAGCGATACTATAAAGTACCGTTTACCAAAATTTAGAAAGACAAATCAAAATACTTGCGTTAATTTAAGACCAATCGTTAGAAAAGGCGATAAAGTATTTAAAGGTCAACTTCTTACCGAAGGATATGGCACTGAAAAAGGGGAATTAGCTTTAGGAAGAAATCTTAAAGTTGCGTTTATGCCTTGGAAAGGTTATAATTTTGAAGATGCAATTGTTATATCTGAAAAATTAGTTAAAGAAGATGTATTTACCTCTGTTCATATTGATGAATATTCTCTCGAAGTAAGAGATACAAAACGTGGATTAGAAGAACTTACTGCTGATATTCCAAATGTTAGTGAAGAAGCTACAAAAAACCTTGATGATAACGGACTAATTCGAATTGGGGCAGAAGTTAAACCCGGAGATATATTAATTGGAAAAATTACTCCAAAAGGTGAAACAGACCCAACCCCCGAAGAAAAGTTATTACGAGCAATATTCGGAGATAAAGCCGGAGATGTTAAAGATGCTTCTTTAAAAGCACCTCCTTCACTTTTTGGGATTGTAATTGATAAAAAATTATTTGCTCGTACATTAAAAGATAAAAAAGTAAAGTCTGCTGAAAAATTAATTTTATCAAAAATTGATGAAGAATTTGAGCGTAAAGTTGACGAAATAAAAATAAAGTTAATTGATAGACTTTCATCAGAAGTTAATGGAAAAACCTCACAAGGTGTAAAAGATTATTATACTTCAGACGTTGTTTCTAAAGGAGTTAAGTTTTCTCAAAAAGTTCTACAAGATATTGATTATCTTTCTGTAAATCCTAACAGATGGACAACAGATAAAACTAAAAATGAATTAATAAGTTTATTAATTTCTAATTATGTTAAAAGCTATAAAGATCTTGATGGAGACTTTAAACGTAAAAAATTTAACATTACAATTGGAGACGAACTTCCAAGTGGAATAATTCAATTAGCTAAAGTTTATGTTGCACAAAAAAGAGCCGTAAAAGTTGGCGATAAAATGGCTGGACGACACGGAAATAAAGGTATCGTTGCTAAAATTGTTAGAGAAGAAGATATGCCTTTCTTAGAAGATGGAACCCCTGTTGACATTGTATTAAATCCTCTTGGTGTACCTTCTAGGATGAACTTAGGACAGATTTATGAAACCGTTTTAGGATGGGCTGGAAAAGAACTTGGCGTTAAATTTTCTACACCAATTTTTGATGGTGCAACACTCGACGAAATTAATGAATATACTGAAAAAGCAGGCATTCCAAAATTTGGTAAAACATATTTATACGATGGAGGAACAGGCGAGAAATTCGACCAACCCGCAACTGTAGGTATGATTTATATGATGAAACTAGGACACATGGTCGATGATAAAATGCATGCTCGTTCTATTGGACCATACTCATTAATTACTCAACAACCACTTGGAGGTAAAGCTCAATTTGGTGGTCAGAGATTTGGAGAAATGGAGGTTTGGGCTATCGAAGCATTTGGTGCATCACATATTTTGCAAGAAATTCTAACTGTTAAATCCGATGATGTTATGGGACGTGCTAAAACATACGAAGCAATTGTTAAAGGTGAGCCTATGCCAATGCCCGGAATACCAGAATCATTCAACGTACTTTTACACGAACTCAGAGGGTTAGGATTAAGTATGAATTTAGAATAATAATCTATTCCATTTTTTGGACATTGAGGTGGTCATTGAGTTTATCGAAATGTTCTCGAAATGTAGAATTTAGGAATTTGTGTTTAGTTTATCTTAGTTGAAAATAATTTAGAATAAAAAATATGGCTTTCAGAATCGAAAACAAAACAAAAAGCAATTTTACAAGAATCCGTATAGGTTTAGCATCTCCCGAAGAAGTTTTAGAATTTTCAAGCGGAGAAGTACTAAAACCCGAAACAATAAACTACAGAACCTATAAACCCGAACGCGATGGATTATTCTGTGAAAGAATATTCGGTCCAGTAAAGGATTATGAGTGTCATTGCGGAAAGTATAAAAGAATTCGTTATAAAGGTATTGTTTGCGACAGATGCGGAGTTGAAGTTACCGAAAAGAAAGTAAGAAGAGAACGCATGGGACACATTTCCCTTGTAGTTCCAGTAGCTCATATATGGTATTTCCGCTCACTACCAAACAAAATTGGTTACCTTTTAGGATTACCTTCTAAAAAATTAGAAGCAATTATTTATTACGAACGATATGTTGTAATAAATTCTGGTATTAAATCCTCTGAAGGAGTTAAGTATCTAGATTTCTTATCAGAAGAAGAATATATAAATATTGTTGAATCTTTACCAAAAGAAAATCAATATTTATCAGACGATGACCCAAATAAATTCATCGCAAAAATGGGTGCCGAAGCTATTTACGATTTGCTTTCAAGATTACAATTAGATGAACTTTCTTATGACCTAAGAAATAAAGCAAACACAGAAACATCACAACAACGTAAAACCGAAGCATTAAAACGTCTTCAGGTTGTTGAAGCATTTAGAGCATCCAAAGGAATAAATAATCCCGAATGGATGATTTTAAAAGTTGTTCCAGTGATTCCACCCGAACTTAGACCCCTTGTTCCACTAGATGGCGGTCGTTTTGCAACAGCCGATCTAAATGACTTATACAGAAGAGTTATTATTAGAAATAATCGTCTAAAAAGATTAATCGAAATTAAAGCCCCAGATGTAATTTTACGTAACGAAAAACGTATGTTACAAGAAGCCGTTGATTCATTATTCGATAACTCTCGAAAAGCCAATGCCGTTAAAACAGATTCAAACAGACCTTTAAAATCATTAAGCGACAGTTTAAAAGGAAAACAAGGACGATTCCGTCAGAATTTACTTGGAAAAAGAGTCGATTATTCTGCACGTTCTGTAATCGTTGTTGGACCAGAATTACAACTTCATGAGTGTGGACTTCCAAAAGATATGGCAGCCGAACTTTATAAACCTTTTATTATTCGTAAATTAATCGAAAGAGGAATTGTAAAAACAGTTAAATCAGCAAAGAAAATTGTTGACCGTCGCGACCCTGTTGTTTGGGATATTCTGGAAAATGTACTTAAAGGACATCCCGTATTACTTAACCGTGCCCCTACCCTACACAGGCTCGGTATTCAGGCATTTCAGCCAAAATTAATCGAAGGAAAAGCTATTCAGTTACATCCACTGGTTTGTACAGCATTTAATGCCGACTTCGATGGCGACCAAATGGCAGTTCATTTACCATTAGGAAATGCAGCAATATTAGAAGCACAATTACTAATGTTAGCATCTCATAACATTTTAAATCCTGCTAACGGAACACCTATTACAGTTCCATCTCAGGACATGGTACTTGGATTATATTATACAACAAAATCAAAATTATCTGATAAAACGACTACTGTAAAAGGCGAAGGACTAGTCTTTTATTCTCCCGAAGAAGTAATAATTGCTTTAAACGAAAAGAAAGTTGACTTACATGCTAATATCAAAGTTAAAACTACCGATTTAGTTAACGGCGAACTAGTTGAAAAACTTATTGATACTACTGTTGGGCGAACATTGTTTAATCAAGTTGTTCCAAAAGAAGTTGGATACATTAACGAAGTTTTAACTAAAAAATCATTAAGAGATATTATCGGAAATGTATTAAAAGTTTCCGGTCTGGCAGCAACTGCAAAATTTTTAGATGACATCAAAAGCATAGGATTTTATATGGCATTTAAAGGAGGCTTATCATTTAACCTTGATGATGTTATTATTCCTAAAGAAAAAGAAACTCTTATAAACGAAGGTTACGCACAAGTAGAAGAAGTACTGAACAATTATAACATGGGTTTCATTACCAATAACGAAAGATACAATCAAATTATTGATATTTGGACACACGTTAATACAAGATTAACTCATATCTTGATGACTAGCCTTAGTTCAGATAAACAAGGATTTAACCCAGTTTATATGATGCTTGATTCTGGCGCTAGAGGTTCAAAAGAACAAATTCGTCAGTTATGCGGCATGAGAGGACTTATGGCAAAACCTCAAAAATCTGGAGCTACAACTTCCGAAATTATCGAGAACCCAATTCTTTCTAACTTTAAAGAAGGACTTTCGGTATTAGAATATTTTATCTCTACTCACGGTGCTAGAAAAGGTTTGGCTGATACTGCTTTAAAAACAGCCGATGCAGGATATTTAACCCGAAGATTAGTTGATGTTTCACAAGATGTTATTATTTCGGAGTTTGACTGCGGTACTCTTAGAGGTTTAATTGCAACTTCGTTAAAGAAAAACGAAGAAGTAGTTGAATCATTACGCGATAAATTATTAGGAAGAACAACAGTTCACGATTTATATCATCCACTTACAGGAGATTTAATTGTAGCTGCCGGAGACGAATTAACTGAAGAAATTTGTGCTGTAGTTGAAGAATCTCCTATCGAACAAGTTGAAATACGTTCGGTATTAACTTGTGAATCTAAAAAAGGTGTATGCGGTAAATGTTATGGAAGAAATTTAGCCACAGGTCGAATGGTTCAAATTGGAGAAGCTGTTGGTGTAATTGCTGCACAGTCAATCGGAGAACCAGGTACTCAGTTAACACTTCGTACATTCCACGTTGGGGGTACAGCTTCAAACATAACAACCGATTTCAGTATTACTTCTAAATATGATGGTAGAGTTGAAATTGATGAACTCAGAATAGTAGATTCAAATGATAGTAAAAATAAATACGATATCGTTATTGGACGTTTAGCTGAATTAAGAATTATTGACAATACAACAAATATTGTTCTTTCAACTCATAATATTCCTTATGGCTCAAAACTATATACTAAAAATGGCTCTGATGTTAAAAAAGGAACTATGATTTGTGAATGGGACCCATATAATGCTGTAATTATTTCAGAATCTGCCGGTAAAATAGTATTTGACAATTTAATCGAAAATATTACTTATCGCGACGAAACTGACGAACAAACAGGATATAGAGAGAAAGTAATAATCGAAA
>MENC01000192.1:1352-22860 GCA_001768155.1 Bacteroidetes bacterium GWA2_30_7 | reverse complement strand
AGATAAAACTAAAATTCCTGGAATCAGTATTGCTTCAAAAACCGGAGATACTTTAAAATCTTATAACGTACCAGTTGGTTCTCATATAATTGCACAAGATGGAAGCATGGTAAAAGCTGGTGAAATTCTTGTTAAAATACCTAGAGCAGTTGGTAAGTCTGGTGATATTACAGGTGGTTTGCCTAGAGTTACAGAGTTATTTGAAGCTCGAAATCCTTCTAATCCATCGGTAGTTGCCGAAATAGACGGTGAAGTTATTTTTGGAAAAATTAAAAGAGGAAACCGAGAAATTCATGTTAAATCTAAAACAGATGAACTTAAAAAGTATTTAGTTCCACTTTCAAAACAAATATTAGTTCAGGAGAACGATTACGTTAAAGCCGGAACTCCATTATCTGACGGAGCGATTACTCCTTCCGACATTTTAGCAATTAAAGGACCAACTCAGGTTCAGGAATATATTGTTAATGAAGTTCAGGAAGTTTATAGACTTCAAGGTGTTAAAATCAACGATAAACATTTTGAAGTAATAGTTCGTCAAATGATGCGTAAAGTCGAAATTATAGACCCGGGCGATACAAAATTCCTCGAAAATCAGATTATTGATAAATGGGAATTTATGAGTGAGAACGATGACATATATGGGAAAAAAGTTATAGTCGATTCAGGAGATTCTATAACAGTTAAAGCCGGTCAGATTATTTCAGAAAGAAAATTACGTGACGAAAACTCAATTCTTAAACGTAAAGACATGAAACTTATTAAGTCGCGTGATGCTGTTCCTGCTACTTCTAATCAAATTTTACAAGGTATAACCAGGGCTGCACTACAAACTAAGAGTTTCATTTCTGCTGCATCGTTCCAGGAAACAACTAAAGTACTTACCGAAGCTGCAATTCATGGAAAACTTGACGAATTAGAAGGCTTAAAGGAAAATGTTATTGTTGGACATTTAATTCCTGCCGGTTCGGGATTAAGAGAATACGATAAAATTATTGTAGGCTCAATGGACGAATACGAAAAAATGATGGCATCTAAAAACATTAATGTAGAAATAGAATAACACGCACACCTTGAAGCGTGGCATTCGCCACCTTCAAGCGTGTTACGATTTACTGACATTGAGGTGTTTAGTTTATCGAAATACTCTCGAAATACGGACATTGAGGCTCTCAAAATGTACGATTTATGGGCATTGAGGCTCTCGAAATGTACGATTATTGAGGTGGTACATTGAGTTTATCGAAATGCTCTCGAAATGTAGAATTTACAATTTAGAATTTAGAATATGGAAACAAAAGACGAAAATAAAGGTCAAATAAATATTGAACTTACAGAAGAAATAGCTCAGGGAATATATTCAAATTTAGCAATTATTTCTCATTCTCCAAGTGAATTTGTGATTGACTATGTTAGAGTTATGCCTGGAATTCCAAAAGCAAAAGTTCAATCAAGAATAGTATTAACACCTGAACATGCCAAAAGGCTTGTTCAGGCTTTAATCGAAAATATCAAAAAGTATGAAGCTACTTTTGGTACAATCAAATCAACAGAAGGATATGGAAACCCGATGTTTACTGCAAATTTTGGCGGAACTACTGCAAAAGCTTAAATTTTTCTAAAAATACAATCTTTTTAAAACTAGTCCTTTATTATAATTATCATAAATGAAGATAATTATAATAAAGGGCTTTTTTATTTTCACACATTTTAATAATCCATATAATTTTCAATAAGCGATTTTCAGCATCGAATATGTTTAAAAAAACTTTGGAAACATTTTTATCAAAAAATGTTTCCAAAGTTTAAAACTGTATATATATTTGTAAAATGGAAAAAGAAGCTGAAAATATCATTGAAAAAGTAGCATTTCTATATCTTAAATACGGTATCAAAAGCATCACAATGGATGATGTTGCCCGTGAATTAGGCATTTCAAAAAAAACACTTTATAACTATTTCAACGATAAAACCGACCTTGTTTCGAAGGTAATGGATTCTTTTTTATCTTTTCACGACAACAAAAGTGAACATATTTCGGGAAAAAACTTAAATGCAATAGAAGAAATATTTGAAGTAAATATTTTTCTAACTCATATGCTAAAAGAATATAATCCTTCAATGGCTTACGATTTAAAAAAATACTATCCAGATATTTACAAGCATTTTTACGAAGTCCGAAGAGATAAAATGTATAATTCTGTACTTGCTAATTTAAAAAAAGGAAAGCGTGAAGGTTTATTCCGAAAAGAAATGAACGAAGAAATTATTGCAAAGCTTCATGTTTCAAGAATTGAAGGCATTTTCGAAAGCAATGTGTTTACTGTTGAGGAATTTACATCACCCGAATTTGTTTTTGAAATTTTCAATTATCATATTCGAGGAATTGTAAACGAAAAAGGACTTGAGATGGTAAATAATAAAATTAAGGAACTTAAAAAAATTAATAAAAATGAATAATTCTAAATTTTATTCAAATATATTTCTACTCATATTAGTGATTTTTCTTTACAAAAACTCTTTTGCTCAGAAAGATAGCATTGTAAACTTAACCTTACAAGACGCATTAATACTAACCGAAGAAAATAATCAGGCAATTAAAAATTCAAAAATTGATATAATAATTGCCAAAAAGAAAATTTGGGAAACAACCGCAATTGGATTACCACAGGTAAATGGAAAAATTTCGTATCAGAATATTTTCAAAGTTCCTGAAGTTAGTTTTGGAAAAGCATTTTATATTCCCGATAATGTTCCAGCAGAAACTCCAATTAATAATGTGGGCGATTTACGTAATTTTTATATTGAAACTCCCCCTTTGGCACTTGGCGTTAAACAGAATATAACATTTGATTTAACAGTTTCACAATTAGTTTTTAGCGGCGAATATATTGTTGGATTGCAAGCAACAAAAGCATTTAAACAACTAATGGAATTAAGCGAATCGAAAACAATAAACGATGCAAAAGAGTCTGTAAAACAAGCATATTATCTTGTTCTTGTAGCCGAAGAAAATTTTAAAATTCTTAAATCAGGATTAGAATTAATTGATAAAACATATTCCGAATTGATTCAAATTAATAAAGCCGGATATATTGAAGAAACTGATGTTGACCAATTTAAAATTAATAAAACCAACCTCGAAAATATGATTGCCTCTGTTGAAAGGCAAGTAAATTTAGCTTATGATTTATTGAAATTTCAAATTGGATTAGAAAATACGAAAGGAATCAAATTGCTCGATAATCTTGAATCAATTATAAGTCAAGAAAATGCAGAACAATATATAAACAGCGAATTTAAAATAGATAATAATCCAGATTATCAGTTAATGCTCAATCAAGTTACATTAACAAAACTGAGTTTAAAAAGAGAAAAATCAAAATTTCTGCCAAGTATTGCTGCTTTTTATCGTTACGAAAGATTGCAAAAAGCACCGTCATTTAATTTCAGTATTCCTCATATTTTTGGTGTAGGAATGGAAATTCCAATTTTTGGAAGCGGAATGAAATTATCAAGAGTTGGTCAAGCTAAACTTGAGTTGGAAAAATCAAATAATACTCTCGAAAAAGTTGAGCAGGGATTAACACTTCAATACCTAAAAACTAAAAATGAGTATATAACATCTTACAATCAATATTTGTCTATAAAAGAGAACGTTAGTCTTACAAAAAAAATATATGAACGAACTCTGATAAAGTATAAAGAAGGATTATCATCGAGCCAGGAATTAACTTTGGTACAAAATCAACATCTAACTACGCAAGCTTCGTATTTTAATACAATTCTTGATGTATTAAACAAAAAAGCAACTTTAGAAAAATTAGTGTCAAATAATAAATAATCAATATATTATGAAATCAGTATTTTCAATAATTATTCTTGTAATTTTCTTTGTTTCATGCAAAAATGCCGATAAAAAAGTCGAACTAGAAGGCTTAAAAAAGCAGTACGAAGAATTATCCGAAAAAATTAAAACACTTGAAGAAGAAATCGCAAAAACAGATTCTAATGTTGTTCAAAATTCAAAATTTGTTCAGGTAAATGAAGTAAAAACGCAAAAATTTGAACATTATATAGAGGTTCAGGGTAAAGTGGATGGAGACAAAAACGTTGCAGTAAATGCTCAATCAATGGGAGTTATAAGTGATATTTTTGTAAAAGAAGGCGATGAAGTTAGCGAAGGACAAGTTCTAGCTCAAATTGATGCTTCAGTATTGGAACAAGGCATTAAAGAACTCGAAGCTTCAATGTCTTTTGTCGATACTTTGTATCAGAAACAAAAACGATTGTGGGAACAGAAAATTGGTTCAGAAGTACAATATCTGACTGCAAAAAATAATAAAGAAAGCCTTGAGAAAAAGCGTAAAACATTGTTAGAGCAATTTGAAATGTCGAAAATAAAATCGCCTATTAGTGGAACAATTGAAGAAATACCGATAAAAATTGGACAATCAATTGCTCCCGGATTTCCGGCATTCAGAATTGTTAATTTTTCGACAGTTAAAGTTTATGCAGATGTTGCAGAATCGTATTCATCAAAAATAAAAAAGGGAAATAATGTGAATATTTTCTTCCCCGATTTTAACGAAGAATTGTCTGCGAATATTGATTTTGCAAGTAAATATATCAGCCCAATTAACAGAACATTTCAGGTTGAAGTTCGGCTTACAGAAACAAAAGATATTGATTTTAGAGCAAATATGATTGCAGTTATTAAAATTAATGATTATAGGTCTGATTCAGCAGTAGTTGTACCAATTAATTTAGTTCAAAAATCAATGAATAGTACTTATGTGTTTTTAGCCTATAACGATGGAAATAATATTATTGCCAAAAAATGTGATGTCGAAATAGGTTTTATTTATAATGGACTTGCCGAAATAAAAAAAGGCTTAAAAGCCGGCGATAAAATAATTACAAGCGGATATCAAGATTTGATGGAAGGACAAGTTGTTAGTTATTGAAGAAGTAGTTAGAAATTAGAGGTTAGAGCTTAGAAAAGTTATTAATAGATAAATAACTATGTGAAATCTATGCGATGCACTGAGCTTTGTCGAAGTGTTTCTATGATTCTATGTGGTAAAAAGTTAAAAGTTAGAGGTTTGAGGTTGCCAACTTTCGTCATTGCGAGGCACGAAGCAATCTGTTTGAGGTTTGAGGTTGCCAACTTTCGTCATTGCGAGGCACGAAGCAATCTGTTTGAGGTTTGAATTTAGAAATTAGAAGTTAGATAAATAGTAAAGATAAAAGATTATAAGGTATATGGATATAAGCGCATAAAGTGTTAAGAATAAAAACTTTGTGCCTTTGTGTCTTTGTGGCAAAAAAAATAATACGGAAAAAATGAAAGAAAAATTTAAAGAATTCTTCGCAACAAGCTGGGCAATCGACAATAAATTAAGCATTTATGTTCTTGTTTTTTTTATTTCATTGCTGGGTTTTATGAATTATATATTAATTCCAAAAGAACAATTTCCGGAAATTGTAATTCCTACAATTTTAATACACACCGTATATCCCGGTACTTCACCAATTGATATTGAGAATCTTGTAACACGTCCACTCGAAAAACAAGTGAAATCTATCTCAGGTGTTAAAAAAATATCAAGCAATTCTATTCAAGATTTTTCTGTGCTTGTAATTGAGTTTAATACCGATGTGGACGTAAGTGCTGCTAAACAAAAAGTCAAAGATGCTGTTGACAAGGCACAATCTGAATTGCCAAATAATTTACCGGCTCCACCAAATGTTGCTGAAATTGATATTTCTGAAATTCCAATCGTGTTTATTAATATTTCGGGCGATTACGATTTAGATAAATTAAAAAAGTATGGCGAATTAATTCAAGATAAAATTGAAGAACTTAAAGAAATTACAAGAGTTGATATTGTTGGAGCATTAGACCGTGAAATTCAGATTAATGTTGACATGTATAAAATGCAGGCTGCCAGCGTTTCATTTTATGATATTGAACGAATGGTTTCTGCCGAAAATGCAACAATTTCTGCCGGAAATATTTCAAACTATGGAATGATTCGCACGATAAGAATTGCAGGACAATTTCGCGATATCGAAACTCTTAAAAATATAGTTTTAAAATCGGGAAGTGGTGCAAATGTTTATTTAAAAGATATTGCCGATGTTAACGATGGATTTAAAGAACAAGAAAGTTTTGCACGATTAAATAAACAAAATGTAATTACACTTAATGTAATTAAAAAAAGTGGTCAAAATCTGCTTGATGCGTCAGATAAAATTAAACAGATTTTAACTGATTTGAATAAAAAATTTCCTCCCGACTTAAAAGTTAACTTTACAGGCGACCAATCAAAATTTACTCGAAATACATTAGACGACCTTAATAACACAATGATTATTGGTTTTATTCTCGTTACAGTTGTTTTAATGTTTTTTATGGGGTTTGGTAACGCATTTTTTGTAGGATTGGCAGTACCTCTGAGCATGTGTATTGCATACATTATTATACCCGGATTGGGTTACACAATGAATATGATTGTAATGTTTGCATTTATTTTTGCTTTAGGAATTGTGGTTGACGATGCCATTGTAGTTATTGAAAATACTCATAGAATTCATCGAAAATTTCCAAATATTAAAATGGCTGCAAAAATGGCTGCCGGTGAAGTATTTCTACCAATTTTTTCGGGAACATTAACAACATTAGCTCCATTTTTCCCACTGGCATTTTGGCCCGGAATTGTAGGTAAGTTTATGCACTTTTTACCGGTTGTGCTAATTATTACATTATTTGCCTCATTATTTGTGGCTTATGTCTTTAATCCAGTATTTGCTGTAGATTTTATGAGTTACGACGATGATGCAAAAAAAGAAAAAATAAACTTCCGAAAAGTTATCAAAACTATACTCATAATGTTAGGAATTGCGATTTTATTTTATCTGATGAAATGGGTTGGCATGGCTAATTTTACTGTAATTTCAATAATTTTATATATTTATCATATTTTTTTAGGAAAGAAATTAATATACAAATTTCAACATTCTGTTTGGCCCAAAATTCTTCAGATTTATGAAAAAACATTACGAAGTTTATTACAAAAACGCCGTCCGGTTTATTTATTGGTTGCAACAACTTTATTGTTATTTGGTACATTCTATCTGGTAGGAATAGTTAAACCAAAAGTTGTGTTTTTTCCCGATAACCAACCTAATATAATAAATGCTTTTATTGAAATGCCCGTTGGAACTGACCAAATTGTTACCGATTCGGTAACAAAAATTGTTGAAGATAGAGTCAATCTTGTTTTAGGCGAAAATAATCCAAATGTAGAATCAATAATTACAAATATTTCACTTGGTGCAAGTCAAGACCCATTTGACCGTTCAAATATGTCGAACAAAGGAAAAGTGGCTGTAAATTTTGTAGAAAGTAAAAATAGAACAGGAACAACTACTATTGAATATTTGGCAAAAATTTCGGAAGCCGTAAAAGGAATTCCGGGAGCAAATATTTTTGTTGAAAAAAACAAAATGGGACCACCAACCGGAAAACCCGTAAATATTGAAATTAGTTCAGAAGAATTTGAAGAATTAATTTTTAATGCAAATTCTTTAAAAACATATCTCGATTCGTTACATATTGCAGGAATGCAAGAATTAAAATCAGATTTTTTAAGTAAAAAACCCGAAATAATAATTGATATTGACAGAGTTAGAGCCAATCGTGAAGGAATAAGCACCGGACAAATTGGAATGGAAGTTAGAACCGCAGTTTTCGGAAAAGAAGTTTCAAAGTTTAAAGAAGCCGAAGAAGAATTTCCTATAATGCTCAGATTTAGCGATAAACAGCGAAAGAATATTAATACATTGATGAACCTAAAAATAGTTTATCGCGATATGAATACAGGTTTGCTAAGGCAAATTCCTTTGTCGTCGGTTGCAAAAATTAGTTATACAAACACTTATGGAGGCATAAAACGACTTAATCAAAAACGTGTTATTACATTATCGTCTGAAATAAAACCCGGATATACTGCAAATGAAGTAGTTGCTAAAGTAACTAAAGCAGTTAGAAATTTTAATAAATCTCAAAATGTTGAAATAAAATTAACTGGAGAGCAAGAAGACCAAAAAGACACTATGGCATTTCTAATAAAAGCAATGATTATTGCTATTGGCTTGATATTTTTAATATTAATAACTCAATTCAAGTCGTTTAGTAAAACCTTAATTATTTTGAGTGAAGTATTTTACAGTATTATTGGTGTTTTACTTGGTTTTATGATTTTCGATATGCCAATTTCAATTATGATGACCGGGCTTGGAATAGTTGCACTTGGTGGAATTGTGGTACGAAACGGAATTTTAATTGTAGAATTTACCGATGAACTTCAATTGCGTGGAGAGAAAACTCGTGAAAGTATTGTAAATGCCGGAAAAACCAGAATAACTCCAGTTGTACTAACGGCTTTTGCAACAATTATCGGACTTGTTCCACTTGCAGTAGGAATGAATATTGATTTTATAGCATTATTTACCGAACTTAATCCACACATACATTTTGGAGGCGATAGCGTAGCTTTCTGGGGACCACTATCTTGGACAATAATTTTCGGACTAAGCTTTGCAACTTTTATAACATTAATTCTTGTTCCAATAATGTATCAGATTGCTTTTGTAATGAAATTAAGAGTTAAAAGAAGAAAGATTAGAAGAGGAATCAGGAATGGAAATATGTAAAATAATGGGGTAAAGTTATTGACCAAATTCAAAAATTAAGTTCTATAAATTATTTTCTATTAGTGAATATTTCAAAATAACTTCCCCTTAAATTAATGGTGATTTCGAGAGCCTCAATCACCGGAAGCTGAGGTTCTCGAAGCCACAGGATTCTATAATATGCTTAATTAATCAGAAATTAGGGGAACTTATTTTGAAAATCATACTTACTTAACTTAAATATCATTTAATGATTTTTTAATTTCTTCAATAAATTCTTTCATATCAATAAACATTTCATTTACAATTTCTTTTTCAAAAATCACAAAAGTATCATAATCGCCCTTCGTTCTGCGGTTAAAGGCTTTATTAATCATTTTTCCAAACTTTGGCTCAATAATACCTTTATGAACAAAGTTTTTATTAAACCAACCTATTAATTGCGAATGTTTTGAAGATTCGTATTGATTTGCTAAAGCTAATGCTAGTACAGAATAAAACATTCCATAATAAATACGGTTTATTGCTGAACGCAATCTATTGTTTTCAATAAGTAATTCTACATCAAGTATGGCTTCTTCAGCCTGTTCAAGACGGTATTTTATTAAGTTATTTCTGTCTTCAATAGAAAGTGTCATGCGTAAATTCCTGATTTAATTGCATTTATAAAAACCGGCTGTCTTCCTCTGATTGTATTCAATTCATTTTTAGAGATAAGATGTGCATCAATCAATATATTGTATTTGAGGTCAATATCATAACATAAATCTAAAATCTTGTCTTCATCTCTCCACGAATAATTTGTATTCAATACAATTAAAATATCATAATCCGAAAATTCCATTGAATCACCTCTGGCACGAGAACCAAATAAAATAACATCTTTTATAGAATTTCCATATTTATTTTGCAAATGTTTTTTTAAATCTGATAATATGTAACGATAATCAGTCATTATTTATTTTTTTACTAAAATACAAAAAAGTTTAGTTTTTACAAACCGTAATCTATCTCAATCGTTTTATTTTGTTATCTACCTTGACAATAGTTCGGTATTTTTTTCATTCTCCATTTTTATAAAAGGGCTAAAACTCCCGCATCAAGTGCGAGACAGTCTCTGAATTTGTACTAATTAATCAATTCCACGACCTTTAGGTCGTGGCAACTGAAATAGCTTATTTTCAAAATCTTACAAAAAATCTACCGAACTATTGTAAAAAGATTGTTTAAAAAAAATAATATTTTATATTTGTAAAAATATATTAATGGGTTCTCTCGTTTTTTTTAATCAAAGAAAAAAAATGAATTTTTAGAACTCACCTTAATTAATAAAAAAAATATAATATTAAGATGAGAAAAATCTTAAAATTATTAAAAAATACTTGTTTTAATAATGTAAAATTTAGAATTTTTAGTATCGTTTTATTATTTCTTACATTATTTTTTAATAATAAAGTATTTTCTCAAAACGATTCATTATTTAAAAACAGAATAAATATTGAAATGGGAGGTGTTGCAGCACATTATTCTGTAAATATTGAAAAAAGATTATTTAATAAAACTAAAAATTATTTAACTGTAATTTTAGGTTTTTCGCCTTCTCTTGCAATTAATTCACCCGAAATTTATTCTAAACTTTCTCCCAGAGTTTATTTACAAATAAAAGACAATATAAAATTCAAAAAAAATTATTTGGAATTTGGAGCATCTTCAACTGTCTATTATTGGATTAATAAACCTTTCTCAATAAAAACACAACGACTTCATTTAGCATTATTTCCGATTATCGGGTACAGTAGAGATATTTCAAAAAAAATAAATCTTGGTTTTTATTTTACACCCATAGTGTATGATGTTAAACCCGATTTTATTCTATGGGGTGCTATTAAATTAGGTTATAATTTAAATTAATATTTTATGAATTTATCAATTAAAATATTTCTATTATCAATCACTTTTTTAACATTTATTTTAATTTTTAATAATTGTAAAAAAGAAGCATCTGGCAATTTACCTGATTCTATTAAATATACCAATCTTTTTAACACATCTCTTTTTTATAATAAAATAGATTCTAATCCTCAAATAGACCCAAATTCAACAACAATGGTTGGCAGTTTAATAGATGAAGCCGGTAAAAAAGGATTTTTTGTAGTTGTAAAAGAATGGACAGTACCAGTTTTTTATGCAGATGCTTCTACAACAAAAAAAGATGTTAGATTAACTGCATCCTGGGCTCCTAAAAAGATACTTAAAAATGTTCCTATTCCAGATTTTGTTCAACCCGACCCTCAAAAAGACGGAAGTATGGTTATAATAGATGAAATTAATGGCTGTATTTACGATTTTTTTCAATTTCGTTACTCAATTTCGGGAAAAATTTCTGCCAGTTGGGCAAACGCTCTACCATTAAATAGTGATGGTATTTTCCCTAAAGGATTTTCGGCAAGAGGTTCTGGATTTGAATTATTACAAGGTGTTATTTGGCCTCAGGAACTGGAATCAGGCATTATAAATCATGCACTTGTATTTACTTATGATCATACAAAAGCCGGAGGACCAGTTAAACCTGCAACCGAAAGCGACGGAACAACAAAAGACTCATGGGCAATACCCGAAGGTGCATTGGTTCAATTGGATCCTTCATTAGATTTAAACTCATTAGATTTAACCAAGTACGAAATGACTATTGCAAAAGCATTACAAGATTATGGAATGTATTTATGTGATGATGGTGGAGGACTTCAATTGTATGCTGTTAATCCAATTTCATGTAAAACAAACCCTTATCAAAATATTTGGGGCGACCAAAAAGTCGTATATCTTACAAAAATTCCTTTTGATAAATTTAGAGTGTTAAAATTACCACCTCAAACAAATAATGAACCCGAAATCGTAAGTAATTCATGTGCAACCTATAAATAATTCAAAACTTAATATGAAAAAAATTTATTTTATCTCAATTTGTGTTTTATCAAGTTTATTTGTTCAATCACAATCATGGAGAAATATCGGTCCTGGAGCAGGAAGCGATTTGCACTTTGTTGTTATTCAACCCGATAATAAAGATGTAATTTATGCAGGTGGCGATATTGAAGGAATTTTTAAAACTACTGACGGCGGAATAACATGGAATAATATTAACAATAATTTAGCACAACTAACTTATGGTACAACATACTGGATTAATCATATAAGAATTGACCCTGTAAACTATCAAAAAGTATATATTTGTACAGGTACTGGGTTATTTGTTACTAATAATGGAGGACAAAATTGGCAGTTATTATATCCAGCTACAATAGATAGTATTTCAAATCCTCCTGTTTTAACATCAGATATTGCTATTGATTCTGAAAATACAAATCGTTTATTTTTAGGCTTAGGCGACGAAACAAGTGATTGTTCTATGGCTGATTATTTACCCTTTAATGCTTATGATGGACAATGGGGCGTATATCGTAGTCTTAATGGCGGAGTTAGCTGGACTTTAACAAGTAATGGTCTTCCCGATTCTATTTCGGTTCATACTATTGAAGTTATATCAAATTCAGATACTATTATTTTATCTTCAAATTCAGGTGTATTTAGAAGCGATGATGGAGGAAATTCATGGATTCCTAAAAATAATGGACTACCACATAACAATATACATGAAATAATAGTTACTAATGATTTTGGTAGCTATATTCTTACTTTAAGCCTTAAAACTCTGGGCGATATTACAGATTCAACAACTTTTAACGGAGGTATATTCAGAAGTTATGATTTTGGCGACTCGTGGGATGATATTACCGGTAATTTACCACAATACGATGTTTACGACTCTATGTTTTATGATTATTGGAAATTTGATATTTTACCCGATGACCCCAGTGTAATATATACTGCAACTAATAGAGGGAGTGGTTATTACCAATCTGGAATTTATGCAACTTATGATGAAGGAACTACTTGGGATTTATTATATACTCCTCAAATAGGTGGTTGGATTGACAGTGCTTGGTTTTGGGATGGATATGCAAATGATATAAAATTTGCACCCTCAGACCCTTCACGTATGGTTATTTCGTTAATTGATATAGAAATTAGTAATGATACCGGTTATACATGGAATCAGGTTTTTACAACACAAGTAGGTAATGCATGGAAAGGAAATGGATTGGAATTAATGAATACCGAATCTATTGCATTTGACCCCATTAATGAAAATAAAAGTTATATTGGTTATGATGATATGGGATTATTTAGAAGTGATGATAATGCCAATTCATTTATAAGACTTGATTACCATCAAGATCCTACTTTTGATAATCTATCAGATATTGATGCTGTCAAAGAAATTTATATAGACCCCGTTGCCAATAATAATGTTTATGTTGAAAGATTTCAAGGTTCACAAGGAGGATATTTGGAAGGATGGACTGGAGGCGGTATTGTTTTTTCGACAGACGAAGGCGTTAGTTTTACCGATATTACAGGTTCAATGCCTAATGGCAGACATGATATTGCTGTTGATTTTACATCTGGTACACCTGAAAACAGGATAATTTATTCGGCAGTTTTTCATAATGGAGTTTACAAATCAACCGATAATGGTAATTCATGGATTAATATAAATACAGGACTTGGAACGGATGCTCAATATGCCTGGGATATCGTAATTAATCCCAATAACAATCAGGAAATATTTTTAGCTTTAAACTCATGGGGGTTAAATAGTGGCGCATTGTATAAATCAGTAAATGGTGGTACTTCATGGACCAAATTAAATTCTCTTGCTCAGGGTGATGTTTCGAAAGTTTATATCAATAATTTGGGTGATTTATATGCAGGTGTTTCTAATAGTTTTGAATTGAGTACATCAGGAGGATTATATCGTTCAACAGATGGAGGCAACACTTTTACAAAAATATTTAACTATCCCCGAATAATTGATGTTCAAGTCAATCCATATAATCCAAACTTTTTAGTTATAGTTGCACAGCCATGGTATAATGTTACATCACAACAACATGGTATTTATTTATCTGATAATAATGGTTCAACATGGTCATTAATTTCACAAAATGTTAATCATACTTTCTTTAATTTTGCCCGATTTAATCCAAATAAGCCCGAACAAATATATGCCGGTACTGGTGGTGGTGGTTTATGGGTATGCGATAGTATTGCAAACATAACTTATAAAAGTGAATTGTTTTATGATAATAAATTTTATTTTTATCCCAATCCTGTAATCAATGAATTAAATATTGTTTGTATAAATGCTAAAAATGAAGAAACTAAATATGAAATATTTACAATTGAAGGTAAAAATATTAAAGAATTAGTTTCGAAAGATAATAACTTAATAATTTCGACAAATGATTTAAACAAAGGAATTTATATATTAAAAATAACAAATAAATTCATAACAAATTCATATAAATTTATAAAATAACTTAAATTGTGAATTAAATATGTTAAACAAAAACACACAGCATAATAAATATTAGTTAATTGCTCAAAACTAAGTAATATTATAACTGAAGAAAAAAATCACATATCAGATTAGCTGAATTTATTTCAGCATCTATTGAAAAGTAAAACCTTGATTAGAATTTGAGATTTTGAAACAAGTTTTGAAAAAAACATTTGGCATCAAAATATCAATTTAAAATGTTATATCATTACATAAAATAAACTATTACTAACTTTAATTAACAACATTTATACTATCTTTGCCTCAAATTGCCCGGATGGCGGAATTGGTAGACGCGCTGGTCTCAAACACCAGTAGGTTCACCCCTGTGCCGGTTCGATCCCGGCTCCGGGTACAAGCCCTCAGAAATGAGGGTTTTTTTATAAAAAAATACTTTATGAATAAATCAAAAGCGATTGATAATAAGCAAATTACTCTTGATAAACGCTATTTAAGAATGGCGAAAATATGGGCAGAAAACTCTTATTGTATTCGTCGTCAGGTAGGTGCATTAATTGTAAAAGATAAAATGATAATTTCTGATGGTTACAATGGAACTCCATCGGGATTTGAAAATAATTGCGAAGACGAAAACAATAAAACAAAGTCATATGTGCTTCATGCCGAGGCAAATGCAATAACAAAAGTTGCAAAATCAAATAATAGCAGCGAAAATGCAACTCTTTATATTACAACATCTCCTTGCGTTGAATGTGCAAAATTAATTATTCAATCTGGTATAAACAGAGTTGTATTCTCCGATTTATATCATAATATCGAAGGTGTTGACTTACTGCAAAGAGCGAAAGTTATAATTAAACATGTCGAAATATAACTAAGGAATTGTAATTAAATAACATGGTTATATATAACCCCAGCAGAGTCTCCTGAAAGGGACTCTGCGACAATCAATAACGCAGAGTCCTGTAAACAGAGACTCTGCTTGAGCTTAATCAATTGATTGAGTTATTTCAGTATAATCCCTAAATAAAAAAAAGAGAAGATTTTGTTAAACCTCCTCTTTTTTGAAAAACTATGAACTAGAACTATTTTATAAACTTACTGATATATTGATTTTTGTCGTTAATCATTTTTATAATATAAACTCCACCAGATAAATTAGTTGTATTAATTTCTAAAACATCGCCGGTTGTAACTTTGGATGAATAAACTATTTGACCTGAAACATTATAGATGTTTAAAATTGCATCAGATAATTCAATATTATTCAACGAAATATTCAACTTATCTTTAACCGGATTTGGATAGATACCAATATTAGTTTCAGAAGACAATATTGGTGAGGAAGTTAACCCATCAGCATGAATATAGGTCATGTAAGTAGTTAAACCTTTTGCCGAACCGCAATTAATTGTCAAATAAATTACATAATTACCATTCAATGTGCAAGTGTAAGTTGCTTCAATTACATAAGTTACGCCACCTGCAACAAATTCCCATATTACAGTAATTGTACTATTTGAGTTAATATTTACTCCCGATACATAAAAACTATCGACAGTTGAAACAAAGCAAGTATCAACATTATCGGTATATAGTGAGTCAATAACCTGACCACCATTAGAATCGTAAGGTTCGTATAAATAAACATCTAAAACATAATCTGGGCAATTTGAACTATTGTCTGTAATTGTCAAACTATAATTACCTGATGAAACATTATATAAATCTTGGGTTGTTACTCCATTGTTCCACAGGTAAGTATAAGGTGCTGTTCCTCCTACAACTGTAACATCAATGCTGCCATCACTAGCTCCAATGTAAGAAATAGGTGTATAATCATAATAAGCATATAAATCACAATAAGTAGAATCTATACCATAACTAACATTAAATTGTTGAGAGCCTACACAACCATTTGCATCAATTACACTTACATAATAATTTCCAAACGAAATGTTTATTAAATCCATTGTATTATATGTTTGTCCATTTCCGCCACTCCAATAATAAGTGAAAGGAGCAGTTCCGCCATATACAGTCAAATCAATTGCACCATCGGCAACATTTGCGCTTGTACAATTAGAAACAAAACCATCAACATAAATATTACATGTATCAACTACTGTTGTATCGTTTCCAATAAATAAACTTTCGCAATATGTATTTACACAACTATCAGAAGTAACAATGGTTAAGCATACAGTATAAGTTCCAATTGCAGGAAAAGCATGCATTGGATTTTGTTCAACAGAATTTGAACCATCGCCAAATTCCCAAGACCACTCAATTGTATTTGATGAAGAGTAGTCATAAAAATTATATGTAGTTAATGGATTTTGAGTTGTATCATTTAAATAGGCATAGAAATAAGCACTACATCCGGTATTTATAGAATCGTAATAAACATATCCGCCTGTAATATAAGAGTTTTGTGTTGCATCGTAAACTGTAACGTCGTAATAACCTTCGCATAAACCCTGAATATATTGAGTTGTTGAGCCATTACTCCATAAATATTGATATGGCGAAGTTCCTCCCGAAGGATAAACTGCAACCATTCCGTCACAAGCTCCAAAGCTTGTTTCATTATAAACATCTACATAAGCATAAAAAACTGAAGTTGAAGAATCGTTCAAATTAATATAGGCATAACCCGAACATTGATTATTATCATATATATAAACCTCATAAGTACCGTTAGAAATCTGATTTAAATCTTCTGTACTTGCACCATTATTCCATGAATAGTAATATGGTGGCGTTCCACCAGAAACGGTTATATCTATTGAGCCGTCAGATGAATTTGAACTACTTGGTAAAATATATGTGTTAGTAATACTTAAATTACAGGAATCTATTGCACCATTTACCATAAAAGTCCCTGATACAGAACACGCTCCTGTTGAATCTGTTACCTGAACTGTATAATATCCAATCGGTATATTTACAAGGTCTTCAGTTGCAGCACCATTATTCCATAAATACGAATAAGGTTGAGCACCTCCAAAAACACTTATATCAATTGCCCCATCAGATGAATTACTTGAACTGCAATTTGTTATATTACTATTTGCAATACCTAAATTACAAAGGGTGCTATTTTGACTTAATTGGAAATAAGATGCAGAATTATAATCACTTATTCCGTCATTTATTGGGTAAGAACCATTAGGTATTACATATTTAACAGTATCTGTTCCTTTTATAAAATATACAGTTGCAGATGTTAAATAACCAATATCAATTGGTTCCATGTCGTAAATCTGTAAACCCCATCCCTGAGTATAAGCATCAAAACCATAAATTGTTGACCAAGGTCCCGCAGATGCGTAAATTCCAGTAAGAGGAGTTGTCAAATTGCATATACAAGCAGTATAATTGGGATTACTTGCGGGTAAAGTTGAAGAAAAGTCAAAATTGCTAAAATCATTACCACTGTTACAATTTCCTTGATAAAAACTATCACATCCCAAAACTGTAGTAGGAAGTGATGTGATACTATTCCAATTGCTAATACAAGGTAATAATTCTACAACCCCATAATTGCCCGGAATAGAAGCATTTAGTTGACCAGGTCCATAACCTGGTGCTAATAAATAAAACCCAAGGTCAGAAACAAAAGTGTGTTGACCGGTAAAAGAAACTATAATAGTTGTTGTTGAATCCACAATCATAGATTGCGAATATGCTCCTGTTACAAACAGCAAAGAGAAAATAAAGAGTAAACATTTTTTTTTCATAATATTTTATTTAAAAGTTAATAATTTGTTTTGTTTCATATTAAAAACACAAGTTGTTTAAAAAGTTGCCTGAAATTTTAAAATTTTTTTCTAATTCCGAATTTTATAACAAATGTTTTTGAATTTCCCTGAATAATACTTGATGATTTATAAACTGATGCAATTGTTTGCCTGTAAGCAGGTTCGATAAAAATTCCAAGATTTTCGGAAATATTATAATTGATATTAATTGCCAATGTTCCACTAATAATGAATTGTTTATACGGAAATGTCTGAATATATGTTTCGTTATTTTTTAAATCATTTGAGATATTAATTCCTTCTTTTTTGTATAAAAAACCTGTTATAATTCCAACTTCGGGTGTAATTTCAAAATTATTATATTGAAAACGATATCCAATGCTTATTGGAATTTCAAAATATTGATAATTATTCAAATAGCTTTTGTTTTTTAACGAATCGTATTGTATAAATTTAGTCGAATCGTACATATTTACAATATTTGAATCGGTAATGTCAACCCATGTTGAATCAAATAAATGAATTATTGAGTCTTGCATAAAAGTATAATGATAATATCCGCCAACAGTATCAATATTATAATAGTTGCCATTTTGCTCAAAATCGTATGGATTATTATTAAATTTTATGTTTATTTTTTCAGTTGGATTATTAAGAATTAGATTGTAATTATATTTATCAGAAAGATTTGTATAACCAATACCTGTTTTTAACATCATGTTATTTTTAAAAAATCCTGCACTTAATCCAAACGAATTGTATGATAATGAACTTTGTACAGCATTGTTTTTTTGTTCAATAAAATTTTCAAATTCAGTATTTTTTGTTTTGTATAAAGAAGTGGTTGACGATGGCATCCAATAAAAATCAATAAACCATCGATTTTGAATTTTAAGATATTCTTTAAGTAATGCTGAATCAATTGTCAATAAATTCATATTGTAAGTTTCTGATTCACTTGCAAATTTATCGAATTGTAATAAGAACATTTTCTCATAAATAATTTTTGAATTTAATTCTGCTTTTGAATTTATATCAAAATTTGGGTTAAAATTTTTATTGATTTCACTTTTATTGATTTCATTGCTATTGCTCACAATTTCAGCAGATTCATTAAATTTTATGTCTTTTTTCTGATTTAATTCTTGATTGGTTTCTATATTTTCATTTTTAGTAATTAAATTTTGATTTTTCAAATCAACGTTATTTGTTTCATTATTTTTCGTCATTGCGAGGAGTTGCGAGGAACGAAGCAAAGCAATCTTTTTTGAATTTTCAAGTCTATAAGTATTTTGTTCAATTGAATTATTTGCCTTTGTAAGAGGAACTTTCGATTTATTTTCTGTGTTTTGAACTGAATTTTTTTCAGATTTTAAATTAAGGTTATTGGTATTTTCTTTTTTGTTATTCAAAGAATTTAAACTTGGTTTTTTTTCACCTGTTTCAGTCATTGTGAGTTGTGAAGCAATCTCTTTAACATTGTTTCCTTCTTTTTGTTTAAGTTTATTTTCTGTAGTTACTTCATTATTAATTGATTCAATTGTTGTTTCAGCATTTTTAAGATTTGAAACATTTGAATTTTGCAAATCAGTATTTGAATTGTTAAACAAAGAAAAATATAAAACGACCCCTGTAACAACTGTAAATAAGCCTGTTCCGACAAATAATTTTACTTGATGAAAATGGAATAAGTTTAGAAAAAACATACTTCTATCAATTCGTTGCTTTACAGCTTCGGAAGGAATTACCGAAAACTGCTCAAACGACTCGGATATAATGTTTTCTATATCAGTTCTTTCTTTCATATTGCGTATTTTGGTTCGTTGTATTTCTGAGTCAACTTTTCTTGTAAATGCTTTTTGGCTTTAAACAATTGTGTTTTTGAAGTATTAATTGAAATTCCAAGTAAATCTGCAATTTCCTGATGACTATATTTTTCAATAACATACATATTAAAAACAACTTTATAACCATTGGGCATTTCATTTATTCTTTTCAGAATTTCTTTAGGTTCTATATCAGGATAAGAATTTTTTTCTTCTGAATCTGAAATTTGATTTGAAATATTGAAATCGTCAATATCTTGATTAAAAGTATGTTTCAGATTATCTCTCAAATAATTTAATGCAGTATTTACAGTTATTCGTTTAAGCCATGAATACAAAGAACCTTCATTTTTTAGTTCAAAAAATTTGATGTTTATTAAAATCTTTATAAAAGCGTCGTGCAAAATGTCTTCTGCTTCCATACGATTTTTTGTATAGCGAATACAAACGCCCAGAAGTAATGCTGAATATTTTTCATACAACAAATCCTGGAATTTTTTCTTTCCATTTTTACAGCCATCTACAATTTCCTTTTCCGAAAACATGTATTCTATACTGAATTTAAAACACTAAAGTATGAAAAGGTTGTCTGAAATATTTAATTATTTTTTAAAGGTTTTAAATATCCGTTTATGAATTTGAATTTTTAACATTAACAAAAGCATGATAACTTCTTATTTTTCATCTTTTGCAAAGCTGATAAGAATCTATATATTTGCACAATTTAATTTATGATTACAAGAGAAGAAATAATAACAAAACGGAGAATTTTTACTTCTTATCTAACTACTGTTGTAAGTATTTCTTTAGTATTATTTTTATTAGGACTTACATTTTTATTAGTTTTAAATGCAAAAAGAATTTCTGACCATATTAAAGAAAATTTTGGTTTTACAGTTTTTTTAAAGGAAAATGCAAAACAAGCAGATATTAATGTTCTTCAAAAAAACTTTGATGCTACAAGTTATGTAAAATCAACAGAATATATTTCTCAGGAAAAAGCCGCTGAAGATTTAAAACAAACATTAGGCGAAGATTTTATTGAATTTTTAGGTTTTAATCCTTTATTAGCATCTTTAGATGTAAGATTATATGCCGATTATGCAAATTCAGACAGTTTGCAAAGCATCGAAAAGGACTTTCTTAAATATCCGTTGGTAAGCGAAGTATCTTATCAAAAGTCTCTTTTACATTTAGTTAACGAAAATGTTAGAAAAATAAGTTTTATACTTTTAGGATTTAGCTTATTACTATTTCTTATTGCGTTTGCACTTATTAATAATACAATTAGGTTAATGGTTTATTCTAAAAGATTCATAATTAATACAATGAAGTTAATTGGAGCAACTCGGGCATTTATTCAATTTCCATTTCTTCTAAAAAGTACAATTCAAGGAATTGTAGGTGCATTATTAGCAATTTTAATGTTAATTTTAGTTATTTATTTCGCTCAAAATGAATTAAAAGACATAATTTCGCTTTACGATTTTAAAATTTTAGGAAGTTTATTTGGAATAGTTATAGTTTTAGGTGTTCTAATGTGCTTAATTTCAACATATATAGCAGTAGGAAAATATTTAAAAATTAAATCAGATAATTTATATTATTAATATGAAAAAACAATCAGCATCGTCAGCAAAAACAGAAGTGATAAACACAAATTTTGCATTCGGAAGACAAAACTATATTTTATTAGCAGTAGGTTTTGTGATTATTATAATTGGTTTTTTACTTATGATTGGTGGTGGAAGCGACGACCCAAATGTTTTTAATCCAGAAATTTTTAGTGTTAC
>MENC01000192.1:0-1334 GCA_001768155.1 Bacteroidetes bacterium GWA2_30_7 | reverse complement strand
ATTCTATTATTATAGCTATTGTAGAAGGAATTACAGAATTTCTACCTATTTCTTCTACTGGTCACATGATAATAACTCAATCGTTGCTTGGAGTTGAAAATTCCGAATTTGTTAAAGCATTTATTATTAACATTCAATTTGGAGCAATTTTATCAGTTGTTGTACTTTATTGGAAGCATTTTTTTCAAACAATCAATTTTTATTATAAACTTTTTATTGCATTTATTCCGGCAGCTATAATTGGTTTTTTATTAGGAGATTATATCGACTCCCTTCTCGAAAATGTAATTGTAGTAGCTTTTTCGTTAGTAATTGGTGGAATATTTTTATTGTTTGTAGATAAAATGTTTAATAAACCATCCGAAAATCAGGAAATTACATTTGGAAAAGCACTCCGAATCGGACTTTTTCAATGTATTGCAATGATTCCTGGAGTTTCACGCTCTGCTGCAACAATAATAGGAGGAATGGTTGGAAAACTAAATAGAAAAAATGCAGCAGAATTTTCTTTTTTTCTTGCAGTACCTACAATGTTTGCTGCAACTGCATATAAACTTTTAAAATCTTACGAGGTTTTTAATGCTGAAAATGTTAAAATTTTAGTGGTGGGAAATATTGTTGCATTTATAGTTGCAATGTTAGCTATTAAATTTTTTATTTCATTTCTTACAAAATATGGTTTCAAGGTTTTTGGAATTTACCGTATTGTTGTTGGATTGGCAATTCTAATATTACTTGCATTTGGTTTTGATTTGAATATTCTTTAATGACAAATGTTTTTTTAGAGGGAACTACCCTTTTATTTAATAAACCACTTGCTTGGACATCAGCAGACATAACCAGAAAAGTACATTCTGTTTTAAAAAGGCATTATCAAATTAAAAAAATTAAAGTTGGACACGCAGGAACTTTAGACCCTATGGCAACAGGCTTAGTAATTGTTTGTACAGGTATGCATACAAAAACAATAGATAGTATCCAAAGTCAGGAAAAAGAATATATTGCAGTTTTAAAATTAGGCGAAACGACCCCATCTTTTGATTTAGAAACAAATGTGGATTTCCAATTTGAAATTTCTCATATCAACGAAGACTTTATAAATCAAGTATTAAAAGGTTTTGTTGGAAAGCAAAAACAAATCCCACCACAGTACTCTGCAAAACGTATTGATGGAAAAAGAGCCTACGAATTTGCCCGAAAAGGAGAAACTGTTGAATTAAAATTAGCAGATATTGAAATTTATAATCTCGAAATATTAGAATTTGAACTTCCAAAATTAAAAATCAAAATCAATTGCAGTAAAGGAACATATATTAGATCATTGGCTAGAGATA
>MENC01000191.1:4983-5908 GCA_001768155.1 Bacteroidetes bacterium GWA2_30_7 | reverse complement strand
AGCTCCATCCATTGTAGTTCCAAGAATCATTGTATATCCATTTTCTTTTCCGTATTGTTCAGTAAAACTATTTATCTGGTTCAAGACCGATTGTGTTATTCTTTGATCTTCAGCCGAGGCTTTTTCTTCAATATCTTTTGCAAATTCGTAATATGATTGTTGGAGATTATTAAGAACCTGCTCCTTCTCAATTAACTCGTTCTTGCTTAAATCGTTTTTAGTTTGATTATAAATACTAATTTGAGTTTCCAGATTTCGTTTTAAACTGTCAACAGTATTTTGCCACACATTTTTCTTTGTTTGAAATAATTGCCTTCCTTCTTCCATTCCTTTATAACTCTCAACAAGATCTACAGACCTGACATAAGCAAATTTTGGAATTGAAAAATTTAACCAGAAAACCATTCCAATGTTAAATATGATTAAAGCAAAAATTATTATATCCTTAATTTTCATTTCTATAAATATTACTATTCAACTATAATCTGTCCTTTTAATACAGCACCTGGTGCAGATGTTATCTGTAATTCAAACTCATATAAACCGGGAGTATATACATTGCTGATTTTTCCATCCCATGGGGAACTTAATAAAGCATTTCCTGCTGCATCATATGCAGTAAATCCTGTTGCTTTATATATAATTTTCAGTGATATTTCTGTTATGTCGTTAAATCCTGTGATTTCTAAATTCTGAAATAAACCATCGGAACTTTGAGGAGTAAGAACCAAGCCGTCTTTTAGTGATAATTTTAAATTATTAAGACATTCCGGCCCAAAAGATTTTGGATTAGCATGCAGAATAAAAACATTTCCATCTACAATCTCATACAAATCACTGGACAAAACATAAGGCTCTGATGTTCCATCTCCATCAATATCATACTCAATAGTAACATTTTGTATTGTCAATGAATTATCAATTT
>MENC01000191.1:0-4965 GCA_001768155.1 Bacteroidetes bacterium GWA2_30_7 | reverse complement strand
CTTCAGGAATAATATTTACATCACTCCCAGTATTATTTGTCTGCCCAGTATTTAATGATGGGTCGTATGGATCTCCATTATTATATGGTCCTGTGATGCCGAAAGTATTAGAACCATCATTATAATCATCAGTATTTATGGTTATACCTGCTTGAGTTAATGCAAATTTGTCGTTTACATAATCATTCCAACCTGAAATTGTTACCGATGAGTTAATTCCTGCATTGTTACTAAAATTAAAATTTGACGCAGTTTTCCATACAGGAGCTCCTGTAGGAGGATATATTGTTGAAACATCATCAAGATGTGCCATTGATTGAAAATGCCCATCAACTGCTTCGTCGTAATATATTGTAATATTTGCCGGAATAGCAGCAGGATATGTTTGTTGAATTGCATGATAAAATTTATCATTCAAAACTTCAATATTTGCCGCTATCCTTTGTTCAAAATCAGTAGGATTGTCATGTACACACATTACTTTAAAATTGTTATTACCACCTGTTTCAACTTCAATTTCAACTGGTCTGTATCTTAATTGCTCAGAAGAATTATATCCTGCAACAGGAAAAATACGTTTTTTGTTATCGTTAAAAGCACGTTCTAACCAACCTTGCTTATCAGGCTCAGTATGTGTAACAACATATCCAGCGTTTTTGTGTATGGCAGAAGCTTCTGTATTATCAATGTACATTGTATAATTGTTAACGTCCAGCTCGCTATTAACTAAATCAAGAATATTTGTAACTCTTGCATCAACAAATTGTTCTTTTTTACCATAGTTAGTTAAAGTTAAATTATAGAATTGTGTATAATTAGTTCCTTTAATTTTTTGATAATCACCTATTGTTCGTACCTCTCCTTTGGTTACATAAGTAACATCATTTAATTTTATATCTGCAAAAACATGACTATTGCGATTGTCAGTAATATTGGAATTGTTAGTCCAATTTTTTGTGAACTGTATTAATCCTTCGTTATACCAACATGGATTATTTGAACGCTCAAAAGGATCAATTGGATTAGATGGAGGCTTAATATAAGATGCCCCTCCATTAGAATTGTATATACTTCCATATACGTTTACAGAGTAATCCTCTGTTATAATAATTCTTGCTCCGAAATTATTTAAAACTATACCATTATTTTCGGCAGGAGTGCAATCTATAACATTAATAGCTATTTGTAAATAAGATATACAACCGTTAATATTAAATGCAACTTGATAAGTTATAGATGTTTGAGGTTTAAATTCTAATTGAAGTCCATTAATAATCTGAACATTTTGAGTTGGTGTTATTTCAATTATTTTACCAATCTCTTTTAAATATTCAGTAAAATTTATATTAAATCTATTTCCACTACATAAATAATAAATGAATGGTTTTTTAATCCCATAATGAATATTTTCTTTTGGAATAATTGAATAAATGTCTTTATCGCATTTATCGTTACAAAAATCTGATACAATATCTTTAAAATATCCACCCTTATTATAAATTGAACCATCAACCATTAGCCTTATTTCTGGGTCAGTAGAAGCTTGTCTTAATAAAACACCATTTTTCCAATATTTAATTTTATACCCTTCTCTTGAAATAATTAATACATCATTTATACTAAACGAGCCTTGATATTTTAATTCACCGTTTTCTCTAATTTCCAATATATTATTGTTATAGACAAAAGCATAATCTATTTCATCTACAATACCATCAGACTGCTTTTTAGATAAACCAAAAGCTTTTCTTATTTGTCCTCCTTTTTGGTGTACAATATTTCCCACCCATCCATTTTTAAATTGTCGCATTATACTATAATCTTTAGTATTAAAACCTGAATGATTTTCTATTCCATTTAAAGATATTTTTTTTATATATGGAGGAGATTCAGCCCAGTGATTTTCTAAAACTGCAGATTCATACTGAGCCATCCATAATATATTATAACCGAATAGTATATTAAATGTTCTAATAAATTGTTGACCGGATGAATTACTAACAGTTACTCTTACCTGATACCATCCTGGACTAACATTGCTTAAAACATTAGTAATTTCGTTTAATATTGTTATTGTACCATTTTCAAATTTAGACCATTGGTATGTATAGTTTTTAAAACCATATCCTCCATTCTTAAAAATAGTTATTTTTTCTTTCCCGTCATAATCTCCTGTTTTACATGTGAAATAATCTTTTTTTATGGTAAAAATCGGAAAGAAAGGATCATCTCTTGAAATTAAAGCTGGAGGTGGATTATTAATTATACTACCTTTAAAAAATAGACCCGCTTGAACTCCTAATAATCTTGTATTCAAATTATTAATGGTCTGTTTTCTAATAATTAATTCATTTTTCAAATAATATACTTTATTATTTCTTCTTTCAATTTTCAATAAATCCTCATTTTGAATAGTTGTTATATTTGGAATAAGCACTCCTTCTTCATAAATATTTATGTTTCCATTTTCGATAATAAAACCTAAACTTAGCCCCGTATATCCATCTTTATCAGGATTATCAATATCTCTAAAACCAAAAGCCATTTTAGTTGACACATCAGCTATTTTAAATTCTATTGCTCCATCAATATTTTTATCAAGTCTGTTAATGCTCTGAACTACTCCAGTATTCCATCCATCTTCGCTGGTCTTTTTGATATTTTCATTCGATATTTGTACTCCATTATAATATTCCCATACGGATTCTACTCCAATTACAAAATTTAATCTAACACTTTGTTGTGAGGCATCAATTACATTTACTGCATAATAACCTGGTGTCAGATTTTCATAATATCCAACATAAGTTGTATCAAAAATAGAATCTGTTATTTCGCCAAAATAAGTTGATTCCCAAATGAAAGTATAAGGTGATTCTCCACCAGTTAAATTTAAAGTTATTGAACTGCCCGAATCAAATGTCTCATTTGTAACAACATAACTAACGTCAAGTTGATATTTTACATTAATTAATACTTGATCGGTATCAGAACCACAAAGATTACTTGTAACTAAAGTATATTGAATTGTTGAATCGGGATTAGCAACAGGACCTGAAATATTAACCAAATCTAATCCTGATACTGGATTCCATTGATAATTAACCTGCGGTACAGGGTTCTGTGTTCCAATATTAACACTGCTTCCCACCATTATAATTGTATCATTCCCAGCAAATGCATCAGGTATTTGTAATACGCTAACCATAACTGTATCTGCATCTGTGCCGCAAATAGTATCGTCTAATATAAGTATATATGAAGTAGTTACTTGTGGTGAAGCAGAAGGATTTTTTGTTATTGAAGAACTTAACCAGTATGAAGGCTCCCAATGATAATTTAAATAATTAGTCCCACCTGTTATTGATGAAGAAGCTCCTAATGTAATTGTATCTCCAAAACATATTGTAGTGTCGCTTCCTGCGTAAGCAATTATCGGGATACATTCATAACTGATACTTGCTTCCCAACCTGTTGTTGAAGTGATTTCATTACTGTGAAATTTAAAAGTTAGTGCTCCGCTGCTATGAGTTGATATTTTTGTGCCTGGATTTGCTGTTCCACAATATTTACCTATTAACGGAGATGATGTACTGGGACCATCGTATATAGATAGGTAATCGTTATTACAATTAGCCTTTTGTTCCAAATTAAAGTTTGTAAATGTAAATTTTAACTTTCGGCTTACTTCGCATGGATAAAAGGTCTGCGTTACATCCTGATTATTATAATAATCTCCTAATAATCCGCCTCCGTCATAATATGTTCCGCCTGTTACATGATGAGTCATGCTATTATTTGCTATATATGTTGTACTTGCTCCGCTTACATATACTTTTAATTTGCTTGTGTCTGATTTGCAACCTGAACCATCGGTTACTACTAGGCTATAAGTGGTACTTACTGTTGTTGATGTGGTTGGATTTGCATCAGTTGTACTACTTAGACTAGTTGAGGGTGTCCAGTTATAGGTATAATTACTAGCACTACCTCCACTGGCTGAGGGAATTCCACCTATAGTTATATTAATACTGTTACATATACTGGTATCTGCTCCAGCATTAGCTACAGGCTTATAACAATTTAAAACTAGCTGAATATTTGGGCGTTCTGCTGAAGCATTTAGTTTTGTAGGTTGCTTTGAATTGGAATAATCGTAACGACAAAGGGTTGAGCTTGTAGTGTTATAGTTCCATAACGGTGAATTACTTGTATTGAATTGATAATCGTGTAATATTAATATTGAGAGATTTTGTAGATTATTATAATTGAAAGGAGTTTGTAATATGATTTCTTTCCATCCTGTTCCTGAACTATTTGTAAATGTTCCATCGAATACTTCTGTATAACTGGTTAAATTGTAATTTCCGTTTGACAGCATATTGCTACTAGTAGTTTTTATATATATCTTTGTTGCACTTATATCGCTTGCATCGTCACTGTTACTTTTATAAAAACGTAATTTTGTAATCTCACCTGAAATTTCTATTTCACTATTCAGATAAATTGCTTCGCAGACACTATAATTATATTGTCTGCTAATTGGTATAAAACCTGTTGTACTTGTTCCTGTTCCTATTGTAATTTCTGATTGGCTTTTTACCTGTAGTATTAGTACATGTATATTGAGCAGTAATGCCAGAATTCCTATTAGTTTTGTTCGTACCATATATTTTATTTTTGGTTCGTTGTTTTTCGTTTGTTTTTTGTAGTTGTTACAGTTAAATCCTATATCTTAAATCCTGAATTCTTTTATTTGTTTACTTTAGATATAATTTATAAATTCGTTATGCTGATAAATTACCAACAAAAAGTACACTTACCATTGCCAATAAAATTCCTAGTTTTTTCATAATTGTTATTTTTTATATTCGCGTCTAAAGTATATAAAAATCAAACTGACATAACCAAATATATATTAAACGTTATGAATTTATGTTTTAACGTCAGATGTCGCACTATGAC
>MENC01000190.1:21845-23275 GCA_001768155.1 Bacteroidetes bacterium GWA2_30_7 | reverse complement strand
GAATATATAAAGTTGAGAATAATTTTTTTATTGTTACAATTTATAATAATAAAGAAACTGGGAAATATAATTTTTATACTCAAAAAATAAGTGCTACAGATTTTAGTATTTCAAACCCTGAAATATTATTTTCAATAACAAATTCTGAAGGAAGTCTTGATGAAGCAGTTGGAATTTCTCAGGATTCAACATTGTTATACTTTATGTATCAAAAACCGGTAGTAGATAGCAAAAATTCTATACTAGAAATTAAAGTATTTAAACCAAATCTTGAGCTTTTATGGGAAAGAACTTTCGACAAAGGCGAATTTATTTCATACCTGAAAGAAACCGACAAATCCGTTTCAATTGCATATTCAAATCTATCATTAAACAACAATGGCGATGTAGGAATTATTTGTACTGTATATAAAAAAGACAAAACCTATGAAAAGGATGAACCGTCATATTATAAAGCAATTGTTACAATTACCGGTATGGGAGAAACTGTTGTTCCATATTTGGTCAATCTAAATGAAAAATACGTTAGAGATGTTTTTGTAAAATGGCATGACGATAAGTTGTTTTTAGCAGGTTCGTATCAGGAATTTACAAAAAATAAACCCGAAGACAGAAAAACAGAAGCTCATTATGGGAGTTTCTTTTGTTACATAAATACTGAAACAGAAGAATTTTCAGAACCAGTTTTTCAAAGTAATGATTGGGGTTATTATTATTCCTTTACAGATATTATTTTTACTCCTAAAAATTATTATACAATAGGGGAAGTTTCTTATACACATATTGTATCGACAGGTAAATCCACTACAACATATTATGTTTATAGAGAAATTTATGTAAATGCTTATGATAGTGATATGGAATTTGCATGGACTTCAAAAGTCGATAAGAATCAATATGCCAGAACATATAATTTTTCTTCATTTACATATAGTTATGCAAATGGTAATCTTTATTTTTTATATAACGACAATTGCAAAAATATTGAATTAGAAAAGAGCGGAGAAGATTTGAAAGCATTCGATAAAAACGGTTATGGAAAAAACACCTGCATGTACCTTGCTAAAGTTGATAATGAGGGTAAGGTTGAAAAAGAAATAATGTATAACATTGATGATATTGATGCACTTTTAACAATGCCAACTGAAAGTAAAGCTTTCAGCGATGGAAATCTTGTGCTTTTTGTAAGACGAAAAGACAAATTCAGGTTTGTTAGTGTTAAGTTTAAATAATTAGATTTTTTTGAAAATAAATCATTCTAAAATTATTTTCCACGAAGTAAAATTTTATTTATAATTTTAGCAGTTTTGAAAAACGATAATTATTATGGCGAAAACAAATTTTAAAAAAGGCGAAACACATAAAGTTGTTCCAGAAGTTGAAAACAAAGTTGCGTTTAAAAGTAATAATAAATTTTATTTAATTATTAT
>MENC01000190.1:0-21803 GCA_001768155.1 Bacteroidetes bacterium GWA2_30_7 | reverse complement strand
AAAACCTTGTGATGGGAGGTCGTTACAGACCATTATCGGTGGTAACATTTGCTGTTGAATACGAATTTTTTGGACAAAATCCACATGTTAGTCATTTTATAAATATTTTACTTTTTGCGTTATCGTGCATTGTTCTATTTTTAGTTTTGAAAAAAATACTTCAAAAGTACGATTCTGATAAATGGTATTTATCAATTCCGTTTATTGCAACTCTGTTATTTGCAGCACATCCGCTTCATACCGAAGTTGTTGCCAACATAAAAGGGCGCGACGAAATATTTACTTTGCTAGGTTCGCTTCTGGCACTTTATTATACAATTAATTTTTTAGATTCTAATAAAATCAAATATTTACTTTTTAGCTTTATTGCTTTTTTCCTAGCACTTACATCAAAAGAAAATGCAATAACATTTGTATTGATTATTCCATTATCGGTTTACTATTTTACTAAACATTCTTTCAAAAGAAATTTAATTTCGGTATTTCCTCTGGTTGCTTCTACAATTGTTTATTTGGTTATTCGACAAGTTGTTATTGGTTCGACATCAACTGATATTCCATCAGAATTAATGAATGATTCATTTCTTGGAGCATCCATTTCTGATAAATATGCAACAATAACTTATACATTAGGTTATTACATTCGATTGTTATTTGTTCCGCATCCTTTGACCTTTGATTATTATCCTTACATGATTCCAATTATAAAATGGGCAGACCCAAGAGCATTAATTTCGTTAATAATTCATATAGTTTTGATTTATTTCGCTTTTAAAGGGATGAAAAATAGAACTTTGTTTTCATATTCAATTTGGTTTTATGCAATTACATTTTCGTTAACAACAAATATTTTATTTCCTATCGGAACATTTATGAGTGAGCGTTTTATGTACACTCCATCCATTGCATTTGTAATAATTTTGGCTTATTTAATTATTGTAAAATTACCAGTTTTATTTAAAAAACAAGAGTCATCAAAAACAATTATTACTGCTATGTTCGGAGTTTTTCTTGTTCTTTTTTCAATAAAAACAATAAGTCGTAATATGGATTGGAAAAACGACTTTTCATTATTTACAACCGATGTAATTGCCTCGTCAAATAGTGCAAAAAGTAACTGTTCTGCCGGTGGTAAACTAATTGAAGAAGCTACAAAAAAAGGCAATGAAAGTTTAAAAGAACAATATTTAAAACAAGCAATTGAATATTTAAATAAATCAGTCAAAATTCATCCAACTTATGCAGATGCGTTACTTTTATTAGGAAATGCACATTTTGAATACAATAGAGATTTTGAAGAAGTTTGGAAGGCATATCGTAAAATTTTAATCCAAAACCCAGATTACGAAAAAGTTCATAGTAATCTTACAATTATGTTTAATAAGGTGGACACTCCTGATGTCAAAATTAGATTGTATGAAGAAGTTTATAAGTTAGCACCAAACAGATATGATGTTAATTATGAGCTTGGAACAACTTATGGGAAAAAGAAAAACATTCTGGATAAAGCGATATTTTATCTCGAAAATGCTTACAAAATAAACCCAAACAAACCTGAGATTTATAAAGATTTAGGCGTTGGTTACGGTTTAAGTCAGAATTATCCAAAAGCTCTTGAGTTTCTAGAAAAAGCAGTAAAAATCGACCCAAAAGATTTTCAAATGTATATCAATCTTGGGGTTACATATCAAATTCTTGGACAGAAAGAAAAAGCCGAGCAAGCTTTTGCAAAAGCTAATGAACTTAATCCAAATCTTAAAAAGAAAGACGATGAAGCTAAAAAGGATAGTTTGAATATTGCAAAATAAAACGTTATATCTATACGGCAATATCGTTAAGTTAAGCCTGAAAGGCTTGAATTTGAATAACCTCCGATGTAATCGGAGGTATAAATCAAAGTTGAAAACAACCCAGAATGGGTTGAACATTATATTAGACCTTCGGTCGCAACCTACGGTTGTCTTCGGGATTTCTCAGTATTAGCTAATTAATACCTTAACTTAATATGCGGTATATCATTGAATAGCAGTCGTTTTATTGTATTGAATCTCTAATTTAATCTCGGAAAAGCAATCATATCTTTAACAATAAATGCACTTGGAAAGTTATCGGAAATCAATTTTAAAAATTTTAGGGCATCACTTTTTGTTCTAAAGTCGCCGATTAAAACTTTCCAGTTTGGTTGGTCGTATTTTAAATATGATTCTATTTCTGGAAATAATTTTAAAAAATCAGCTTTTGCTTTATTTGCACTTTCTCTCGCCGTGTGTCCTGAATCAGAAAAAATCCTTATTCGATAACCTTGGCAAGAACTAAGTTTTTCATTATATTCAATATGTTTATTGAATATTAGTTTTATATTATCATTCTGATTAATTTTTACTTTTCCACCATACATATCATTTTGTAAGTAAGAAAAATAATCAATTTTAGTATTTTCTTCAGTTTGTGCTTGAGAAAAAACTGAAACAGAAATTAAATTGAAAAGAAAAATTAGATATAAATTAATTCTCATCGGACTATATTAAAGTTTCAAATTCCAAATTTCAAGTTTCAAATCCCAAAATTCTAAATTCTAAATTCTTTTATTTTTCTAAAACTTCAGCTCTTAACGAAAGTACCGGTATTGGTGAATGATTAACCATTTGTTGAGCATAAGCACCAAGCCATAAATTAGAAGTATTTTCTGATTGTTCGGTCATTACAGCAATCATTTGAGCGCCAATTTCTTTAGCGTAATCAATTGATATATTTGTAATATTTTCTCCATGTAAATCTTTTAATACACATTTAATCTTTTTTTGAGCTATGTATTCACAAGATTGAGCTGCATAACTTTTTAGTCTTTCGAGAATGTCTCTTGCATTGGTTTCTCTAACAGTAACAACATGAACTTCGGCATTAAATAAAGCTGCAAAATCTGCAACATAAGAAATTTTAAGTCTGCTTTCTTTAGAAATATCTATTGGTGCTACAATTTTAGTGATAGGCTTACACGGAAATCCTTTGCGAATAGTAAGTACAGGGCATGGAGCATCGCTAACAACTTTATATGCATTACTTCCAATCCAATATTCTTCAAAACCTGAAATACCATGAGTTCCCATTATAATCATGTAAGAATCTTCGTATTTAGCTTGGTTTGTAATTTCTTTATAAACTCTGCCTTCGCGAATTTTATAATCAAATTCTCCTTTAACTTTTTTCTTATATTTTTGAACTAGAATATCAAAATATCCTTCTATAGATTTTCCAAAAACGAAATTGAAATCTTTAAAATAATCAGGTATTTCAATATCATGACTTTTGCGAACATTAATCATTCTAATGTTTGCACCTATTTTATTTGCTATACTTATAGCGTGTTCTAAAGCATTTATAGAGTCGAATGAGAAATCAATTGGAACTAATATATTTCGTTTCATAATAATAAAGATTTAATTTATACAAAGTTAAGCATAAAGCTTAAAATTTCATAACTTCAAATGATTTTTTTCAAATTTTGATTAAATTATTATTAATAGCCTACTCCGAAAAGTCAAGAAAAGAAAAATAACCACAAGACTTGCATTGAGTTTATGGTTATTGAGCTTTGTAGAAATATCGAAATGTGGCAAAATAAGACTTTTTGGAGTGAACTCTTATTAACCAATCATAATATTTGCTTTAGCATATTTATAATCGGTATAGTCTGCTTTTTTGCTTAATGATAATGCTAAAGTTAGAGGTCCGATTCGACCAATAAACATAGACAATATAATAATTACTTTACCTGCTTCGGATAAATTTGCTGTTATACCTGTTGAAAGTCCAACAGTTGCAAAAGCTGAAATTTCCTCAAATAATAATTGAGTAAAACTCATATTTGTTTCAGTAATTGATAGTAAAAATGTTGATGTAAAAATTAATGTTATTGAGAAAATTACAACCGAATAGGCTTTGTTAATCGAATTAAAAGATATTGTTGATTTATACGCAACAACTTGCTTATGTCCTTTGATTGTGGCAATTACCGATTTAAAAATAATAAAAAATGTTGTAGTTTTAATACCACCGCCTGTTGACCCGGGCGATGCTCCAATAAACATCAGCATCATCATAAATAAAAGAATGGGCAAAGATAAAGCTCCGATATCTATTGTATTAAAACCTGCTGTACGTGTAGTAACTGATTGAAAAAATGAATGTGAAAGTTTTTCAATGAATGTCATTCCGCTCAGTAACTTATTGTTTTCGATTATAAAAATAACTACTGTTCCAGCGACTATTAGCAATAAAGTAGAATAAAGAATTATTCGGGTATTTACCTGAATTTTTTTCCATTTTTTTTGTCGTCTTTCACGAATTTTTTCAAAACTGAAAATATCTTGTAATGTAAAAAAGCCAATTCCACCAAGTATTATAAGAATAGCAATAATAAAATGTGTAGAAAAAGAAAGATTAACGTAATTCTCGGCTAGTCCATTCCCAAATAATGAAAAACCGGCATTGTTAAAAGCAGAAACCGAATGAAACATTGAAAAGAATAATTTATCGGAAAATCCATTAAAATGAATATTTTCGTTCCAACTTATATAAATTAAAATTGTTCCAACAGTTTCAATGAATATACTATAAAACAAAATGTTATATAAAATTTTTCTAGTGTCGGATAAGTAATCTGAATTAAAGAAATCTTTAATTAATGACTGATATTTTAATCCGGTATGAGCACTATGTAAAGTAGCGAAAAATGTAGCAAAAGACAGCATGTTTAGTCCACCAAGTTTTATTAAAATCATAATAATGAATTTTCCTTTAAAAGTGAAAAAAGTTGCTGTACTTACTGTTGATAAGCCGGTAACGCAACATGCACTTGTTGAGGTAAAATACGCATCTACTAATGAAATTCCATTTGTTGTCATTTCTGGAAGCATTAATAACGCAGCACCACTACTTATTAAAAAAACAAAAGAAAAGGATAATAATGCGGAAGGGTTAATATTTAAGCTTGAAAGTTTTGTACTGGCTTTTCCTGATTCTAAAGCAAATATTAAAAAGAAATATATTTGTATAAAGATATCAATGTAAGCTGTTACATTTTTAAAACCAAAATATGAAAAGATTAGTTCAAGGATTTGTATATTTAATAAATAATATACTATCCAGTTAATAATAACAATAAGTAATATTATACCTTCAAATAAGTTATCTTTAATAAAATTTAATGGAGAAAAGTTTAATGATAATTTTATACAATACTTTAAAACATAAAAGAATAAACTTGATTTAATAATCAATGAAATAATTTCTCGGGTTTCTGGAGTTTTAGGATAACCGTAATAATAAATTATACTAAAAAGAGCAACTGACGATATTATTATATTTATAATACGAAGCGGAATTACAATATTATCTTTAAGATTATATATTGAAAGCTTATAGCGTTCTTTTATTTGTTTTAACAAAAGCATTAAAGAATATTATTCATTTATTTCAATAAATTTTTCAATGTCTTTACTTCTTCCAAAAACGATTAGTGTGTCGTTTTCTTTAATAATGGTTTCGTAGCTTGGAACTCCAATTATATGTTGTTCACTAACTTGGACATTATTTTTCAATAATGAAATTCTTTTTTTAATAGTAATTAAATTAATTTTATATCGATTTCGTAAATCAATATCTTTAAGTGAACGATTTACAATATTTTTTGGAGTAACAATTTCGGCAATTTTAAATTCATCGGGAAGTTGCAGGTAAGATAATATGTTTGGATTAAGTAATCTTTCGGCAACAATAATTCCTACTTCATCTTCTGGTGAAAGTATTTCGATTGCTCCAATTTTTTCAAGAATTTTTTGTTGATTTCGACCCATCGAACGAGTAATAATTCTTGGAATATTTAATTCCATTAAAATTGTTGTACAAAGAAGTCGTTGCTCAAAATCTTGACCGATTGCAACCACAACTGCTTCAAATTCATGAATATTTTGCGAAAGTAATGCTTTTTTGTCTGTTGCATCCATCGCAACTGCAACCGAAACTTCATCGGCAATGCTGTCGATAATATCTTCGTCATGGTCAATTGCCATTACTTCTGCTCCTTTGTTTGCAAGCGAAGTTGCGATAGCTCTTCCAAATTGACCAATTCCTATAACTGCATATTTTTTCTTACTCATAATTTATTTAAATTATACTTATTTAAAAATTGGAATAGTAAAAGAAAAAGTACATCCATGTCCTTCTATACTTTCTTCCCATATTTCGCCTTTTTGTTTAATAATAAACTCTTTACATATTGCTAATCCTAAACCGGAGCCACTATTGGGTGTATCAGGAATTTTAAAGAATTTTTCAAAAATTTTATCTTTATATTTTTTTGGAATTCCTTTTCCATTATCAATTATATGAAAAACTACAAACTTTTTTTTGCTTTCGGTTTTAATTATAATTTTTGAGTTTTCATTCGAATATCTGATAGCGTTTCCTATTAAATTTATTAATACCCAAGTTGTTTTTTCAATATCGGTATAAATTAAAGGAATATTATTTTCAAATTCGGTTTCTATTGTAATTTTCTTTTGTTCAGCTTGAATTTTTAATGTTTCAATTGAATAGTTAATAATTTTTAACGGACTTTCGGGCTGATAATTTAATTTTATATGTCCGGTTTCAATTTGGCTCAAGTCTAAAAGTTCGTCTGTAATTTTAATAAGTCGCTCGGTATCGTCTTTAATATTTTTGATAAGATTAAGTTGTTCTTCGTTCATAGTTCCAATTCTCGAATCTTCTAATAATCTGGAACACATTCTGATAGTTGATATTGGTGTTTTTAGCTCATGCGAAATTGTTGCAATAAAATTAGTTTTTGCTTCGTCAAGTTCGTGATATTTTGTAAAGTTTTTTAAAATAATTAAGTAACCAATAGATTTTTGTTTGTTTTCATTTGGTTCTTGGCTTAAAACTTCGATAATTTCTTTGTTATAGAAAATTTCTTTGCCATCGGTATTAATCTTTATAAGATTCTTTAAATCACTACTATTTGCATTTTCAATATATAAATCTTCTATTAATTCGTACATGAGTTTATTTTCGGAAGCAATTTCGGTAACTATTCTTCCAATAAGCTCATTTTCTGATAAATTAAGTAATTGATAAGCTGTGTTGTTTGCAAATAAAATAACTTTATCTTCGTTCAGACCAATTATGGCATCATGTATATTATTGATTATGCTTTCGATACGTTTTTTTTCAAATAATATATTTGCATAATTACTATGCTCATAATCATCAAGTTTTTGAGCCATTAAATTGAATTCTTGCGTTAAATCATTAAGTTCGTCATTAGATTTAAAATCTAGTCGTTCTTCGTAATTTTTATTTGAAATTTCTTTAATACTTTTTATAATTTTACGTAATGGATTGGCTATATATCTTGGAAATTTCAATATAAACCAAAGTGTTATTAATATGCAAATTGAAGAGATAATTAGCATATAAATAAATACGTTATCGGCAGTATCTTTAGTATGTGAAGTTTTACTAACAATTGCTTCCATGTTTATTTCAGAAATTTTATAAATAGTGTTATTAGCATTTCTAAATTTTGGTCTTAAGTTAGAAATATATTGTTCGATATTTATTTTTTCTGTAAGAAGTGAATTAAGAAAATACTTCTGTAACGTATCATAATTGTATTTTAATTCATTAACCAGTTTACGTTCTTCAGGTTCGACTGTGTTCGACTCAACCTCAATTACAAATTTTTCAAACTTTTCACGTTCATCATTATAAATTATACTTATACTGTCGAAAGAGATATTTTTAAAAATTACATCAGTTTGTATTTGTTCAATTTTTTCGAGTGATTGAATTAAATGTTTAGCATTTAGTACTGATTTGTAATTATCTTTCATTATTGCTTCTGATTCATTAGCAAGTCTTTTAATATAAAAACTTCCCATAAAACCTATAAGAATCATAAAAAGAAATATAAATCCGAGTCCGAATCGTAATTTTGTTTTAAGTGAAATTTTCATTTTAGATTTTTTATTTATGACGATTTCTTATTTTTTTTATATCCGATAAGTATTTAAAAAATACTTTGCCAAATTTATATATAAAATAAATCACAATTGATTCAAATGTGATAGATAAAACTGATGTTTTTCATATTAAAACATTATGATTGAAATAATAAATTCAGTATGCCATTAAAATAAATTATTGTCAAACAAGTTAATTATCAATCTAATATAATGTTTTGGTGAATTTTAATTTAGGTTTTAAAATTTTCAAAATGAAAATGGTTTTCCAAAATGGAAAGAATTGAATATAAAAATCAATTTTGAACTAAAGTTACAAATTAAATTCCTGAATTTTTCGATACAGAGTTGTTAATCCAATATTCAGAATTTTTGCTGTTTCGGGTTTGTTTCCGTTAGTAGAATTTAAAACTTTGCGAATATGTTCACTTTCAATGTAATCAAGAGAATTGTTTTCAGGTTTTAAGTTTAAATTGTTATTTTTTATTTCAGATGGAAGTAAACTTGAATCTAAAATATCATTTTCAGATAATATTATTGTTCTTTCAAGAATATTCCTGAGTTCACGAATATTTCCTTTCCAGTAATATTGTTTAAGAATTTTGAGAAAATCGGAGTCGTAACCTATAATTTTCTTTTTTATTTTTTCGGAATATACTGAAATAAAGTAGTTTGTAAGTTGTTCGATATCTTCAATTCGATTCCTTAATGCTGGAACATAAATTTTAAATGCAGATAATCTATAATAAAGGTCAAATCTAAAGCTTCCTTTTTCACATTCTGCTTCAAGATTTTTGTTTGTTGCAGCAATAATTCTGACATTAACTTTTTTGGGATTTGTTTCACCAATTCTTGTAAAAACCTGTGTTTCAATTATTCTTAAAAGTTTCGCCTGAAGGTCGTGATTCATATCGCCAATTTCGTCTAAAAATAATGTTCCTTCGTGTGCCTCTTCAAACAATCCTTTTTTATCGTTTATTGCACCGGTAAAAGCTCCTTTTTTATGTCCAAACAATTCAGATTCAAGTAATTCATGAGGTATTGCACAGCAATTAATTGCAATAAATGAGTTATTTTTTCTATTACTACTATTATGTATCGATTGAGCAAATAGTTCTTTTCCAGAGCCTGTTTCGCCTTCTATTAGAATTGTAGAGTCGGTACCGGCTACTTTAAGAGCCATTTTTTTAGTTTCATTTATCGGTCTGGAATTACCAATTATATTGTCAAAATTAAATTTTATTTCTAGCTTATTTTCTAAATCAAAAATACGTCTGTGCATAACAACTTTGCTCATTGCTTTTTCAATAGCTAGTATAAGTTGCTCATCGTGTGTTCCTTTGGTAATATAATCAAATGCTCCGAGTTTCATTGCTTTAACACCATCATTTATAGTTCCGTAAGCAGTTAGAAGAATTACCTCGCAGTTGGTATTTATTTTTTTATAATTATTAATTTGTTCTAATCCATTTCCATCAGGAAGTTTTACGTCTGATAAAACTAAATCAATATTCTGATTTTGTTCAAGATGAGAAATTGCCGATTTAATGTTTTGTGCCTGAATTATTTGATAACCTTCTAATTCAAGAATTCTGGACATTAATTGTCTTAATTTTTCCTCATCATCAACTATTAGAATAGTTCCTTTTGTCATGCTAGTTTTTGCAGAAATTAAATTTAAAGATATAAAAAAAGCTGATTAATTTTCAGCTTTAAATATTTTAAAACAGGTCAGAATGTGTTCTTAGCCTCACTAATTTGAAATGTTAATGGCTATTCATTGAGATTATAAACTCTTCATTTGAAGAAGTTTTCGATAATCTGTCGAGTAAAAATTCCATTGCTTCAACCGAATTCATATCTGATAAGTATTTTCTTAAAATCCAGATTCTGTTAATGAACTCTTTGCTTAACAATAAATCTTCACGTCTTGTGCTTGAAGCATTCAAATCAACTGATGGATAAACTCGTTTGTTTGAAAGTTTTCTATCAAGTTGTAATTCCATATTTCCGGTTCCTTTAAATTCTTCAAAAATTACTTCGTCCATTTTTGAACCGGTTTCTGTTAAAGCAGTTGCAATAATTGTAAGCGAACCTCCATTTTCGATGTTTCGAGCTGCACCAAAAAAACGTTTTGGTTTGTGAAGTGCATTTGCATCAACTCCGCCTGATAAAACTTTTCCAGATGCAGGTTGAACAGTGTTATAAGCTCTGGCTAAACGAGTTATAGAATCCAGCAGAATTACAACATCGTGTCCACATTCGACCATACGTTTTGCTTTTTCGAGAACCATATTAGCAACTCTTACATGTCTGTCGGCTGGTTCGTCAAAAGTTGAAGACAATACTTCTGCTTTAACATTTCGTGCCATGTCTGTAACTTCTTCAGGTCTTTCATCAACCAAAAGAATCATTAAATAAACTTCGGGATGATTATATGCAATTGCATTTGCAATTTCTTTTAAAAGTACTGTTTTCCCTGTTTTTGGTTGGGCAACTATTAAGCCTCTTTGACCCTTCCCTATTGGTGCAAACATGTCAACTACTCTGGCAGAAAGACTACAATTAGGTTGTCCGGTTAAAGTAAATTTTTCGTTAGGGAATAGTGGAGTTAAATAATCGAATGGAATTCTATCGCGAACAGACTCAGGTGAGCGTCCATTAATTTTTTCAACTTTAATTAATGGAAAATATTTTTCGCCTTCTCTTGGAGGTCTTATAGTTCCTTTAACGGTATCGCCGGTTTTTAAGCCAAATAATTTTATTTGCGATTGTGAAACATATACATCGTCTGGCGAATTTAAATAATTAAAATCTGATGAGCGAAGAAATCCGTACCCATCGGCAATTATTTCGAGTACTCCTGATACAGATACAAGTCCTTCAAAATCATACGGTCTATCCTGACTTCTTTTGTCAACAATTTTTTTATTATTTTCCTGATGAATTTGAACTGGAATATTATTTTCAGAATCATCGTTTTTGATAGATTCCAAATCAGTATCATCATCTATTGTATGCTCTAAATTAGTAGTTAAATTATCGGTATTATCGTTTTCAGAAGTTTCAACATTAAATTCATTTTTATTAAAAACTTCAAGCTCTGGAAGTACTACTGAATCGTTTTTTCTGATTTTAAGATTTTTATTTTCTTTTTTACTAATAATTTCTTTATTATTTTCATTATTAGGGTCAATGCTTTCTTCAAATAATTTTGGATGTTGCAAAAATGGGTTGTTTTTTTCTTTTTTTTCTTTTTTTGCATTATTGTCAAAAGGGTCGCTTTTAGGCTGAACATTTTCATCTTTTACACCAATAATTACCTTCTGCACTTTTCTGGAAATTCTTTTACGTACTTTTTTATCAGTATCGTCGCCAATAGAAACTGCCTGTTGGTCAAGTATTTTATATATTAAATCTTGTTTGTTTAAATTTTCAACGTTTTGAAGATTTAAGTTATTAGCAATTTCAAATAATTCACTAGTTAATTTTTTGTTAAGTTCAATAATATCGTACATAAATGATTAATTTATAAGAATAATTTTTGCAAAATGTATAAATGATTTATTTCTATAGTCAAGAAAACCTTGCTTCCCAAAGAAATCAGATGCAATATTAATTATAAAGTCAATAGAAACAAAAAAAATTTATAAAATTTATAAAAAATTTAATAATTGTTTAACTATTAATTTTAATATTTGTGTGATATTTACACAAATAAAAATATTTGTATTTTGCAACATAATATTTGAGCATTTCGTAATACAAATTAAGGGAAGATTTTTCTGTTATGAGACAATTAAAAATTACAAAGCAGATAACAAACAGGGATACAGCTTCTCTAGACCGTTATCTACAGGAGATTGCAAAGGAATCGTTGATTACTGCTGATGAGGAAGTAGAATTAGCCCGTCAGATTAAGCAAGGAGATGAAATTGCTTTGAATAAAATGGTAAAAGCTAATCTACGCTTTGTTGTATCTGTAGCAAAACAATATCAAAACCAGGGACTTACATTGCAGGATTTAATTAATGAAGGTAATGTTGGACTTATTAAGGCAGCTCAAAGATTTGACGAAACCAGAGGTTTTAAATTTATTTCTTATGCTGTTTGGTGGATTCGTCAATCAATTCTTCAATCTTTAGCCGAACAAGCTAGAATTGTAAGATTGCCATTAAATAAAATTGGCTCTCTAAATAAAATTAATAAAACTTTTTCAAAACTTGAACAAGAATTTGAACGAGAACCAACTACTGATGAAATTGCTACTGCACTTGATATTAATAATCAAGAAGTAATGACTGCAATGGGAACAGTATCAAGGCATTTGTCGATGGATGCTCCTATTAATCACGACGATGAAGGAAGCATGTACGATTTAATTCAAGATGATAATGCAATTAGTCCTGATATTCGTTTATTGAGTGAGTCGTTAAGGGCAGAAATTGAACGGTCGTTGTCCACTTTATCTCAAAGAGAGGCTGATGTAATAAGATTATACTATGGCTTAAACTGCGTTCCGTCTCATACTTTAGAAGAAATAGGAGCTAAGTTTGATTTAACACGAGAACGGGTAAGACAAATTAAAGAAAAGGCTATTAATAAATTAAAGCAAAGAGCAAGAAGTAAAATTTTAAAAAAATATCTGGGATAATGATTAATGGTTAATAATCACATTGTTATAGGGTTAAGTTATTGTAAACATGATAATCTCTAAATTTCTAAATCTTTAAAATCGTAAATCCTAAATCGTAAATCCCAAATCGTAAATCCCAAATCCTAAATAAAAAATGTCACATTTAGTTTCACCTTCATTACTTTCTGCAAATTTTGGCAATTTAGAAAAAGATATAAATACGTTAAATAATAGTAAAGCAGATTGGTTTCATATTGATGTGATGGATGGAGTGTTTGTACCAAATATTTCTTTCGGATTTCCTATAATAAAATTCATTAACCATCTTTCAAAAAAACCTTTAGATGTACATTTAATGATTGTTCAGCCAGAAAAGTATGTTGAAAGATTTGTGAAAGCAGGAGCCGAAATTCTTACAGTTCATTACGAAGCTTGTAATCATTTAGATAGAACTATTCACGAAATTAAATCTTTAGGAGCAAAAGCAGGAGTTTCGTTAAATCCACATTCACCGATAAATTTGTTAGAAGATATTATAGAAATTACTGATTTAGTTTTAATTATGTCGGTAAATCCTGGATTTGGAGGGCAAAAATTTATTCCTAATTCGTTGAAGAAAATTGAACATTTAAAAAATTTAATAATTAAGCGAAATTCAAAAGCATTAATTGAAGTTGATGGAGGTGTTGATTTTTCAAATGCTCGTCAACTAATTGATGCAGGTGTTGATGTTTTAGTTGCCGGAAATACAATTTTTGGTTCCGTCAATATTGTTGATTCAATTGAAAAACTGAAGAAAATTTAGTCTAATAAAGCTACAACGTTACTAAATCACATATCTTAAATATTTAGATATAGGCATTCTATTTGAAATGTAGGATATTTGTGGTATTTTGTAGAAAAAAGTATTACATAGACAAACTCAAGAGTAGTTTATGTTTGTTTTTTATGGTTACTGAATACTAACATTAAATATCAAATAAAAATTTTACTTTTTAATTCAGGAACAAGCTTATTCTCAATTGCTTTCTTAAATAGAGTTTCAATAGAATTTCTTCCTTTCTCCTTCAAATCAATTGTAAAATTATTTACATATAAATTTATATGATTTTGTATAACTTCTTCGCTTAACGATTGCGAATATTGCTTAATATAATTATAAGTTCCAAGCGGATTTTCAAATGCATGTTTTACACTCGATGATATCAGATTGTTTATTTTCAATTTAATATCTTCACGTATAGTTCTTTTTATTGAAATTCCTCCAAGCGGTAAAGGCTGTTTCATTTCGTTTTCCCATTTTTCGCCTAAATCAATAATTTTTTTTAAACCATGTTTCATATATGTGAAGCGGGTTTCATGTATAATTAATCCGGCATAAACTTCATTACTTAAAATAACTTCTTCAATATCGGAAAATAAATATTCGTGCTTATTTTTTGCATTTGGAAAAAAAATGCTGAAAAGAAGATTGGCAGTAGTGTATTTGCCCGGAATTGCAATTTTTAAGTTATTAATTTCGTCGAGATAAATTTTGTGTTTGCTGATTAAAATTGGTCCGTTATTATTTCCTAATGCACTGCCGGAATTTAATATTTGATAGTTCTCATTTACAAAAGGATAAAGATGATAGCTAATTTTTGAAACGTCAAGTTCAGAATTTAAAATCATTTTATTAAGCTCTTCAACATCAGCGATTTTAAGTTCAAATTCGAAATCTTTATTTTCAATTTTGCGGTTTACAAGTGCATCGAAAATAAACGTATCGTTTGGGCAAGGGCTGAATCCGAGAGTTATTTTTGTTTTCATTTTATTTGATTTAAAAAATTCAATATAATTCCCTTATTGGTGTTTTCACACCCAATTGGCATTTGCCAAACCGTTAGAAATTATATATTTTGTTATTATTGTCAATTTTCACTTGTTCACATACAATTTGTCCCCATGTAAAAAAGGTGTTAATCTTTTTTTGTTTCTTTTCCTATACTGTAATAAAATCCAATGTCAATTGATAGGGACATAAGCCTATATGTCCATGGGTACTGTTCACGTGGCAATTCCTTTCGAAGTTGAAAAAGAAAATTCGGTCTTATTATGTAACTCATTTTTTTACTTATAAACTGTTGTAACCCAATTCCAATATTAGCTCCAAAATATAATTTTTCAAACATATCTATATCGTTAAACCTTTTAGGTGGACCATTCAAGTAAATTATATTACTTGGTGGTTGATTGTCTTTCGAAATCGAAGTATTTTCTAATTGTTGCTTATAAACATATCCACTATAAATACCAATACTACCAGTAAATCCAGTATTTTTTGATGTTAATACGTAACTAATATTTAATGGAATTATTAGACTTTTTATTCTTATAAAATTATCGTAAGTACCAATTCCACCTTCAGGTAATTCATTAGTAGTGATTTCTACTTGAAATTTTGAACCCTGCGTAATTTTTAAAATTCCAGTCGAAATTAACATTTTCTTTTTTTTATATGCTACAGAAATTCCATAATTTATAGGCTTTAGGAACTCAAAACCAATATCGTGTCCTTCAGTATTAATAGTCGATAAAGCTGGAATTACATTTAATCCAAAATCAAGTCGTGATTGAGGAAAAGCAATAATTAAAATAAGCAATAATTTTAAAATCAAATATGCAAGTTTCTTTTTCATTTTTTAATGTTTCCTAACAAGTTTTATTACGAAATAATTAATTGTTGAAAACAGTTCCAAAAATGTGTAAGAGTTATTTTTTGAGCCATTATAATGAATTTATAAAATCAATAATAAATGAATTTAATTTTGATACAGAATTTTCAACATTGAGTTTAAAAATTTCATTTTCTATCATTTTGTTAGAAATTGCACGAATCTGAATACATTCTATATTTTCATTCAGACAAACATACATAAATGCTGCACCTTCCATTGTTTCAATATCTGCATTAAATTTTATTCGTCTGTTTTTTAAAATTTCTGGATTATTTGAAATGGTATTTACAGTAATTCCTCTAACTTTAGAAAGTTGACTTATTTGTTTAATAAGAGTAAAATTAGTTTGTAAAAATCCATTCTTAAAAGGAAATTCATTTTCGTTGAGCCATTTTTTTTCAAATTGTGTTAAAAACTCTCCGTTCATATTTGAACCGAAATCGCCAAAAGTATCTTCAGCAACATATACTATTTCTCCAATATCGAATTTATTATTTAAATCACCGGCTATTCCTGCATTAATTATTAAATCATAATGATTATTTTTTAATTGTTTTGTTAAAGCATAAGTCATTGCCGTAACTCCAAATCCTGTAATTAAATAGTCAACATAATGATTTGAAAATGATTGTAAAATATTATCCTTTAATATGTGCTTAATTTCAATTTCGGTTGCCGATACTAAAAGAATTTTCATTAGCCAAAAGTTTTATAAAATTATTGTTCTGAAAAAAATAATACTTAATTTGCAATGTAAAAATAATAAAGATTATTGGTTATGGAAGATAAAGATGGTTTGATAAATAATTTAGGTTATTCAAAAGAAGAAAATTACAATGAAACAAATACAAATTTAATTGCTGAATATTATAAAAAGATTTTAGATTTGATTGGAGAGGATTCTGCACGTGACGGATTGATGAAAACACCAATAAGAGTTGCAAAATCTATTCAGTTTCTAACGCAAGGCTATAATCAGAACCCCGAAGAAATTCTAAAATCGGCTTTATTTCAGGAAGATTATAAACAAATGGTTTTGGTTAAAGATATTGAAATATTTTCAATGTGTGAGCATCATTTGTTACCATTTATTGGAAAAGCTCATGTTGCCTATATTCCAAATCATCATATAGCAGGTTTAAGCAAAATTGCACGTGTTGTTGAGGCTTATGCTCGCCGATTACAGGTTCAGGAAAGACTTACAATGCAAATCAGAGATTGCATTCAAAATACATTAAATCCGTTGGGAGTTGGAGTTGTAATTGAAGCACAACACCTATGTATGCAGATGAGAGGAGTTCAAAAACAACATTCTATTACAACAACATCAGCATTTACCGGTGCATTTTTAAAAGAAAAAACAAGAGCGGAATTTATTAACCTGATAGGATATAAGTTACATTAGAAAAAAATTCAATAAAATAATTTTATTTATATTTTAATTAAGTATTCAAAATTCATCAATTTAACAAAATGTTCAAACTAAATTTAGCAATTATTTTAATCTTAGCTTTTTACGTTAATTTATTTTCTCAACACGTTAAACCTGTGATGCTTGTAATGGGTAAAGTGTTGAATGAACGCAATATGAAACCAGTTGCAGCACGTGTAATTTACGAAATATTACCGGCAGGAACAGAAGCAGGAATTGCACGTTCAAATCCCGGAAATGGCGACTATAAAATAATTCTGCCTTACGGGAAAAAATATGGCTATTTAGCATTAGCCGAAGGTTATTATAGTGTAACTCAATTTCTTGATGTAACAGATTTATCTGAATATAAAGAAATTGATGAAAAAAATTTATTCCTTGCTCCAATTGAAAAAGACCAAGTAGTAAGATTAAATAATCTTTTTTTTGATGATGGTTCTTCGAGTTTAAAAACCGAATCATATCCCGAATTAAATCGCTTTGTTCAATTTTTAAAACTTAATAAAAAAATTGAAATTGAAATATCCGGACATACTGATAATCTTGGAGAACACTCTAAAAATATGGAAGTTTCAACAAAAAGAGCCAAAGCTGTTGCAGATTATATAATTGAAAACGGTATAAATGAAAAACGCTTAACTATTAAGGGTTACGGAGATACAGTACCTATTGGTTTTAATAATACAGACGAAGGCAGAGCAATGAATAAACGAATAGAGTTTAAAGTTCTAAGCCTTGAAAAAAACAAAAAATAAACTGCTTTGGAATAGTAATTAAATAACATGGTTATATATAACCCTCAGCAAAGTCTCCTAAAAGGAACTCTGCGACAATCAATAACGCAGAGTCCTGTAAACAGAGACTCTGCTTGGGCTTAAACAATTGATTAAGTTATCTCATTACAATGACTTTGCATAATTTTTCTGTTAAACAAGAGGTTGTAATATCTCTTAACAAAGCAAATATTTTTGGTATTATAATTTTTGGAATAAGCTCCGTTTTTCTTTCAAGTTTATTTATTCTTATTTGGGATTTTGATTTGTTTTTATCTGGAGCAAAAGAATTTATATTCAATCTTTTAATTACAATTCCTGTATTTATTTTAAGCATTATATTTCATGAAGTTTTACATGTGCTAATAATTTATTTTTTTGGAAATGTAAGTTTAAAAAACATTAAAGCAGGATTCAAGATAAATTATGGAGTTCCTTATATACATTGCAATAAACCAATAAAATCGTGGGTTTATAAAATAAGTTTGCTTACTCCTTTAATTGCGTTAGGAATTATTCCGTTAATTTATTCATTTACAATAGGAAATTCATGGTTCTTAATTTATAGTATTATTTTTATTACCGGTTCTTCTGGTGATTTACTGATATTTCTGAAAATCAGAAAAATAAAAAACAATATCAAAATTTTAGACCATGAAGAATTGCCCGGATGCTATATTTTGGAATAATTGTTATACCTTTGCAACACGGCTCAGTAGTTCAATGGATAGAATATCAGATTTCGGCTCTGAGGGTTGGGGGTTCGAGTCCCTCCTGGGTCACAAATAAATAACCAAAAAAAGCTAATTAACAATAATTTGGTGTTACATTGAATTTTTATTCATTAAGCTTTAAATTTATCTTCTCAAAACTTTTCCCCTGAATATTTTTTCACCTTTTAATTCAATAGTATAATAGCCTGATTTTAATTTTTTTATGTCAACAATGAAATTATTAGTTTTAACTTTTTCTTGTTTTAAAACTACTTGTCCGGTTACATTATAGATTTGTAAAGTATAATCTTTATCTTTTTCGTTATCAAATTCAATATTTATCTTATCATTTGTTGGATTTGGATATATAATTATTCCATAAGAAGGTTCTGCCCATATTTTTGTAATAGCAATAGCAATTGATGTTTCATCAAGATTTGATATTGAATGGCTATATGGACCACCCAAAGCTTTATCCAATCCGGTTGAAATACATGGAAAATCTTTCTCTACTGTAACAACATAAGTAAACTTTCCAGATGTATCGGGAATGTCAACATAAGTCCAAACTGTAGATGGTAAAGTGTCTAATATTTGCCATCCACCAGAATTTAAATGACGAAAAATATAGTAAGAATAATAAGGGAAGCCTTCATATTTATCCCAAATAAGATTTACTGTTTGATTTAATCCTTGATTTACAGTAAGGTGTAGTGTTTTATGTGCTTCGCTAAATGGCGATTCGTTTCCGCAACTATCAACTGCCGAAATTCTATAACGCCAAGGTCTAATTAAAGGATTTGCAAAAGGGTCGATATATTCACTTAAATCGTTATATGGAACTGATACCAAAAACTGATATAAACCTGTTGCCGTAGTTTCTTTGTATAAATTATAATGAGAAATACCAGAAGTTTGAACCTTTTCCCAAACAATTTTATTCTTGTTTAAAATGCTATCAACTAGCACAATACAAATCGGATTTTCGAGAGGTAATTGTGGAGAAACTGTATAATTTCCAACAGTTAAACATCCATTATTATCAGTTATGGTTAAACTATAATCTCCAGCCTGAATATTAGTTAAATCTTCGTTAAAAGTTGAGTCAGACCAATTATAAGTAAATGGTAATGAGCCTCCAGAAATGGTTATATCAATACTTCCATTTGAAAAATAACATGATGACGATGAAATATTTGCAGATGAAACAACTGGTCCATTATCGTTACTAATAGCTACATTATTCATTTTCACACAATTATTAGCATCGTTAATTACAATTGAATATGCTCCTGCCGGTAATCCGCTAATTATTGCTGTTGTATCATATGTTGACCACAAATAAGTATAAGGAGATGTTCCTCCAATAACAGACACAATTGCAGAACCATCGCTATTTCCACAGCTGGCATTTGTTAAAGTTATTATACTTTTCAATTCTTCTGGTTGTGAAATTTCTATATTTGTGGCAACAACGCAACCCAAAGAGTCGGTAACTGTAATTTCATAAGTACCAGCAGGAATTTCTGAAATATCCTGAGTTGAAGCTCCATTACTCCATTCATATACATAAGGAGATTTACCACCTGAAATAGATATGTCAATTGCTCCATCAGCATTATTAAAACAAGTAATATTGTTAATGTTTTGTATATCAAGGCTTAATGCTCCAGTATTATTTACATAAGCTATTGTAACTTTTTCACAAGTATTAGCATCTGTTACTGTTAATGTATAACTACTTGCTATTAAATTTTGAATAATTGAAATAGAATCGCCGGTTGACCAATTATAAGTGTATGGAGGAGTACCGCCAGATACTATTGATGCAGCAATTCCATTAGAAGAATCGCAGCCTGTAGATAAAGTAGTTATGCCTATAACAATTGGAGTCGGCTGATTAATTGTTATAAAATTTGTTGACTTACAACCATAAACGTCAGATACTGTTAATGTATAATTTCCAGAAAGCAAGTCAGTAATTATATCTTGATAGCTTCCATTATTCCATAAATAAGTGAAAGGAGCTGTTCCAACATTAATAACTGCTGTGGCAGTTCCATTTGAAGCAGCATAACAACTAGCATCGGTTTTTGTAATACTAATTTGTGGCAATTGATTAACTATAAGATTTGTTGTAATAATACTATCACAACCATTTACAGACAGCAAGGTATCGGTATAATATCCATCTGAAGAATAATTGTGTCCGTTAAAATTAAAAGTATCGCCATCGCAAATTGAATATATTACTGTGTCTGCGAATTGTTGAAATACATTCAATTTAATTGGATTGCTGGTATCTGAACCACAATCATTTACAACGATACAACGATAATAATAACCATTTGAAATATAATTTACTCCTGAAATTAATAAAGTATCATTTGTAGTTCCTGAATAAGTTCCCTGATTTGTAAGATTAATCCATGCAATTCCATTGTTTTCTTGCCATTGATAAGAAACAGGCAAATTTCCTGAACTTGAAATATTTAAGGTAATGTAATCATTTGTACATGATGATATATCTGTTGATTGAGATATAATTTCAACAGGTTTACAAAATGAGAAATATGCAGATGTATCAGAGGCATATCCATCTCCGTTGCCTCCAATATAATATTGTGAAAAAGTTTTAGAACAATTTAATATTCCAAGTATAACTATTAGTTTTATAATTGTATCCATTAATTTGTTCTGTTTTGGTTATTTATAAATATATAATTAGTTTGCTGTTCGTACTCCTCTACCTCCTGTATCATTACTATTAGTTACTATTGTCCTTGTTGCACCGGTTCTGTCAGAAATTTGTAACATTGATGGGTTAGAACTCCAGTGTCCACCTCTGTTACCAGAACCAGAAGCATCAATTCCAGGCCAGTTTTGTACATTAGAATATCCATCTATGTCAAGTATTCCATCTCCATTTATATTTGTAAAAGCACGCCCATTTGCATTTCCAACCGTTATAGTAATTTCTAAAACATTACCACTCATTTCTTTAATTCCATAATATGTAGAACTGGTTTCGTGCCTGAAATTATTTACAGTACTGCCTGAAAAAATACCACATTTGATAGGTCCATTTAATCCACCTACTGTGTTTGCATATAAAGCGTTTCCTGTAACAAAGCCGAGATTACTAATACTCTCATTTGTAGCTCCATCATTTATTATCGAATAAGTATTTGAGTATATTTCTGTACTTCCCCAAGCATATTCTCCATTAACTGCATTTATATTTCCACGGCAAGCTTTTTCATATTCCAGCTCTGTCATTGGTCTTAATCCTGACCAGTCTAAAATTGCAGCTAAATCAGACCACGATAAATAATTGCATGACCTATCAGGTGTTGAAGTTGAAAAAGTAACTGGCAATATTGTACCATTATTTGTTTGGGGACAAATAATTGTATTTCTGCTAGATGCATAATTTGAATTTGTCATTACATAATAGTTTGTAATATTTGAAGTACTTATATCAGTTTTTGTTCTTGAGTTTTGTTGT
>MENC01000189.1:2665-7565 GCA_001768155.1 Bacteroidetes bacterium GWA2_30_7 | reverse complement strand
AATTCCAAATTGAGAAAAAAAATTAATCTATAATATATGTATTATCCATATCTTAGAGGAAGACAGTTTGAGCTAATTGCATTACGTGAATATGCTCTTCAATACGGAGACAAAAATAATATCGTCCCAATTATTGAACCAGTGAAAAAAACTTTTAATAGTATGAAATTGGCTTTACCCAAACTTATAAATAGAAAAGTTAAATTTGCTTTAATTCTAAACCCGCAAGTTGGAGAAATTGATAATCCCCAATACATTACAGAGGCTCTTACGGTAGAATTAGCAGATCAATCAGATTGGATTCCTGCATATATTTTAGCCAACGATTATGAAAATATTGCTATACAAATTGAAAAGTCAGGATATAAAGATGTAATGTTAATCTGTTCTGATATAACAGATAGTAGTAATATAGGTTTTGAAAACCTTATTTTATCTTCAAACATTAAATATATTGTATCAAAAGAAAATAGAACATTAAAAAGAAAACTCTCTAATAAAGGAAAACATTTAATAAGACTTGACGATAGCTTTAATCCTCAAAAACGAAATAAAGACTATTTGGTAATGCCTGAAGAAAAGTTTTCTGAAGAGCATTTATATTATAAAGAAGATGGATATAACGGCTTCTCGGATTATACAGTTATTGTTAGTGATTTTATTGAAGGAGGAGCTGCTCCATGGGCTGTTGCAATTCATTTAACATATAAAAAAGAAAATAATGAGATTTGGGTTAAACATTTCGTGTCCGATAGTAATGATAGTATTGCAAATATTCAAGGAAAATTTGCTGAAGCTTCTGAAAAAGCAGTTAATTTTCTAAATTTAAGTAATATTCACAATAATGCATCAGATGAATTACGAGGTTATTACAATAATGCTACATATCCTGGGCTTGGCATGGTAAAAAAGATTTCAATTAAAAATCACTTAGAGTTAATAAATGAACTTTTAAATACTGTTGAATAATTATGAAGGTTTGTGTTCATTGTTTTAACGATTTAGAATTAAAAAGATTTATAATCTCAAATTCTGTTGAAAAAGGAAAATGTGATTCTTGTTCAAACAGCATAGTTTCAGAACTTTTAAACGTTGAAGAATTATTAGACTTTTTTGCTGAATTTATAGAAATATTTGAAAATGATGAATCTGGGACTCCTCTAATTAATATAATTCAAAATGATTGGAATATATTTTCAGAAGAAAAAGTATGTCAAAATATATTATCTGATTTACTTGTATCGTTAAACTCCTCGTTATTCAATGCTAATACTAAAGTATGCTATGTTTACGATATAGAAAAAAGTACTTTATATTGGGAAATGTTAAAAGAAGATTTAAAATGGAAAAGACGTTTTTTAACTGATATAAACGGAATGATTGAATTAGGGTGGGATAGTTTTTTTGGTAAACAAAACACTTTATCGCCTTCAAGACCGCTTTACAGAGCAAGGTTACATTTTAATGGAGAAAAAAAACCTTTCAGCAATAAAGATATGGGTAGCCCTCCAAAAAGAAAATCTTCTAGTGGAAGAGCAAATCCACAAGGGATTCCGTTTCTATATTTAAGCACAGATATTAACACTACACTTTATGAAACTCGTGCAATTTATTTAGATGATGTAAGTATTGGCGAATTTAGAATTAAAGATAATTCTAAAATTATTGTTGTAGATTTTACCGAAGAAGAAAGCCCTTTTTTACACATGGGCAATCTACCTGAATATGCTAAGAGTAAGTTGTTAAAAAAATATATTAGCTTAGATTTATCAAAACCTATAAGACGTTTTGATTCAGAATTAGAATATATTCCTACACAATTTATTTGTGAATTTATACGGTATATTACCGGTGCTGACGGAATATTATTTGACAGTTCTTTACATAAAGGAGGTAAAAACATTGTCTTATTTGAACAAGATAAAGTCGAATGTATTTCAGTAGCAATGCATCAAGTAATAAAAGTTGAAATAGAAGCAAAGAATATTAGTTTTAAGAAGAAACATTAATTAATAACACAATATCATGCCAATAATTAAATTATAACAATAAATGAACACATTCAACAAAATACTTATCGCAAACAGAGGCGAAATTGCAGTTAGAATTATGCAAACTGCTAAAAAAATGGGAATCAGTACAGTTGCAATTTATTCTGACCCCGACAAAGATTCTTTTCATGCAAAATTTGCAGATGAGGCTTATAATATTGGAACAGCCGATTTATCAGATAGTTATCTTAACTATGATAAAATTATAAATATTGCAAAACAGACTGATTGCGAAGCAATTCATCCCGGATATGGTTTCCTTTCTGAAAATCCAAAGTTTGCAGCTGCCTGCGAAGAAAATAATATAATCTTTATCGGTCCCAATAGTAAGGCTATCAAACAAATGGGAAATAAAATCGAAGCCCGAAGCTTGGTTCTAAAACTTGAAATTCCAATGACAGAAAGCGTTTCAAGCGAATCAGGAAATATTGTTGAAGAATGTAAAAAAATTCCACTTCCATTGTTAATAAAAGCTGCTGCCGGCGGCGGCGGAAAAGGAATGAGAATCGTTAATTCTTACGACGAACTTGCCGATGCTTTTGAGTCAACCTCTCGAGAAGCTTTAAAATATTTTGGAGACGGAAAAGTTTATGTTGAACAATTTATTCAAAACCCCCGTCATATTGAAATTCAGATAATTGGCGATAAACATGGGAATTGCATTCATCTTTTCGAACGCGAATGCTCTATTCAACGCCGTTATCAGAAAATTATTGAAGAAAGCCCCTCGCCTACTTTAACAGAAGAAGTTAGACTAAAAATGGGTGAAGCAGCAGTAAAAATTGCAAAAAGCATTAATTATTCTAATGCAGGAACAATTGAATTTTTAGTTGATAAAAATTTGAATTTCTATTTTTTGGAAATGAACACCAGAGTTCAGGTAGAACATCCTGTAACAGAAATGGTAACAGGCATTGATATTGTTGAAGAACAAATTAGAATTGCTGCCGGAAACCCTCTGAGATTTAAACAAAATGAAATTAAACAAAATGGTCATTCAATCGAATGTAGAATTTATGCTGAAAATCCTGCAAAAAATTTTATTCCTTCACCCGGTGAAATAACATTCTATCAGGAACCAGCAGGAAATAACATTAGGGTTGATAGTTGTACCGACAAACCCATTGTTATTCAGAGCTTTTTCGACCCAATGATTGCAAAACTTGTTTGCTGGGCTGAAACCAGAGAAAAATCAATTATAAAATCAAAAAAGGCACTCTCGGAATTTATTATTCATGGAATTGACACCAATATTTCATATTTAACCGAACTGCTTGATAGCGTGCCTTATACAACCAATAATTTAAGCACTAAATTCTGTGATGAAAACACTTCACAAATTTTGGAAAATATCGAAAAAAATAAATCAGAACTTCCTACACATATTCCCGTTTTGGCGTATTTGCTTTATGATTTGAATTTTAAAAAATCGAATAATGATTTAAACAGCATTTGGAATCAAATAGGTTATTGGAGAGATATAATAAGTTATCGTCTTAAAAGTTATAATACTGAATTTATTTTTAATTTAATAAATAAAAATAAAACCACATATAATTTATTATTCGGAGAAAACATGTTAAGTCCTGAGATTCATTCAATAAGCAAAGGAATGGTACGATTTTCTTTAAATAATAAAATTTATTCAGCATTTATTTCAGTCAATGCAATGCAATTAGCTTTTGTAACAATTGAAGGTCATACTTATGAAGTAAATAGATTAGATGTGTTAGAAGAACTTACATCATATTCGGCTTTGCATCAGGGTTCAGGAAATGTATCAAATAGTATAACTTCGCCAATGCCCGGCAAAGTAATTAAAATAAATGTTACAGAAAATCAGGAAGTTAAAAAAGGAAACGTCTTGATAATTGTCGAAGCAATGAAAATGGAAAACAATATTACCTCTCCAAGAGATTGTAAAATAGAAAAAATTAATGTTAAAACCGGAGAAATGGTTGAAACTTCAACAATTATGATTTCATTAACAGAATAAATGATTTATATATATTTTTTATATATTTTTGAAAATCTTAACAATTAATAATAAATAGTAGCCATGAATTTTGAACTTGATCAGGAACATGTATTAATCAGAGAATCAGTAAGAGACTTTGCCGAAAGAGAAATTGCACCTGTTGCCAAAGAATTAGACGAAAAAGGAGAATTTTCAGTTAAACTTACAAAACAAATGGGCGAATTGGGTTTGCTTGGAATGTATCTTCCCGAAAAATATGGAGGACAAGGCTTAGATACTCTCTCATATATTATTGCTGTTGAAGAACTTGCAAGAGTTGACAGTTCGCAGGCTGCAACTTTGGCTGCTCATAATTCGCTTGGAATCGGACCGCTTTATTATTACGGTACTGAAGAGCAAAAAATGAAATATTTACCAAAACTTTGCACCGGAGATAATTTATGGGCTTTCGGACTTACCGAACCCGAAGCAGGCTCAGATAGTCGAGGAACAAAAACAAAAGCGACACTTGAAAACGATGTCTGGACAATTGACGGAAGTAAAATTTTTATTACAAACGGTGCTTCCGAATTAGCTTTAGGCTCAACTGTTCAGGCAATTACATCAATTGATGGCGAACGAAAAGAATATTCAACAATAATTGTCGAAAGAGGAACAAAAGGCTTTATCCAGCAATCAATGCACGACAAAATGATGTGGAGGGCTTCTGATACAGCACAATTATTTTTCGATAATTGCAAAGTTCCAAAAGAAAACTTACTTGGAAAAATTGGTGAAGGTTCAAAAATAATGTTAAGTACTTTAGACAATGGTCGTTTGTCAATTGCAGCAATGGGTTTGGGACTTGCACAAGGAGCTTTTGAACTTGCTT
>MENC01000189.1:1697-2654 GCA_001768155.1 Bacteroidetes bacterium GWA2_30_7 | reverse complement strand
AGCATGTTGGTTAAAAGACAATAAAAAACCTTTTGCAAAAGAAGCTGCAATGTCGAAACTTTATTGTTCAGAAATAGCAAAACAAGTTGCCGACGAAGCTGTTCAAATACATGGCGGATACGGACTTATGAAAGATTATCCAATCGAAAGATTTTACCGCGACCAACGTTTATTACAAATTGGCGAAGGAACTTCTGAAATTCAGAGGTTGGTTATTTCGAGGTATATTGGGTGCTAAATATTTAAAATTTAAAGCCTTCTTTAGGAAGGCTTTTTAATTCTAATAAAATGTCAATAATCAAACTTACCGAAACCCCCCGCGATGCAATGCAAGGGCTAAAGCCCTTCATTCCAACTGAAATTAAAGCAAATTACATAAATTCTTTACTCAAAGTTGGATTCGACACAATAGATTTTGGAAGTTTTGTTTCACCAAAAGCAATTCCACAATTGGCTGATACACATGAGGTTTTAGATAAACTTGATTTATCAGATACAAAGACAAAGCTCCTCGCAATTATCGGAAATATTCAAGGAGCTGAAAAAGCCGTTTCTTATGAACAAATAAATTATCTTGGCTTTCCTTTTTCTGTCTCAGAAACCTTTTTAAAATTAAATATCAAATCAAATATTGCAGAATCGTTAAAAACCATTGAAAGTATTAATAATCTTTGTATTAAAACAAAAAAAGAATCGGTTATTTATCTTTCTCTTGCATTTGGAAATCCTTATGGAGATGAGTATAACAAAGAAATTGTTTATAAATCGATAACCCAGCTTCAAAAAATCGGAATCAATATAATAATACTTGCCGACACTGTTGGAATTAGCGATAAATCAACAATTTATGATTTATATTCAACTTTGATTCCAGATTTTTCGACAATCGAATTTGGTTTTCATCTTCATGTAACACAAAAAGATTGGTACGAAAAAGTTGATAGTGCATATAAAGCA
>MENC01000189.1:0-1661 GCA_001768155.1 Bacteroidetes bacterium GWA2_30_7 | reverse complement strand
AAGCATTTGATAATGCTGTACTTAATGCAAAAAAAGTTTTTTCTTAAAATTCATTTATCAAAATTTCCTTTCTTGTTTAAACTAATTCTAAATTATCTTGAAATCAAATAAAAATTATATTTAATTTTAAGGTTTTATAAAATGTAAATAATTTATGGATTCAAGAATTGATAAATACCTAAATACCAACATAAAAGATATAATAAATGAATTTAATTCAGTTCAGTCAGAATTAGATAAATTTGAAATTGGCTGTGCACCCTGTAATTTGGGAACTTGCAAATTAAAGGATGTTGTTGAAATTCATAATCTTAATGCAGAAAATGAAAAAAAATTAATCACAAATATTTTTAATATTATTTATCCAAATGAAACTTTTGAAATTCCAAGAATTGGAAAAGACCAAAAGGCTTCAACTTCGGTTTCTCTCTCGCCACCACTCAAAATGCTTGTAGAAGAACATGTTCTGATAAAAAGAGTACTTGCTTTAATTCCAAAAATTACAGAAACTTTAAATCTAAAACTTGCCGAACATAAAGAGTTGGTTTTAAACATTGCCGATTTTATCCGCAATTATGCCGATAAATATCATCATTCAAAAGAAGAAGACATTTTATTTAAGGGATTTGAGTCAACTTTAGAAATAATTAATGTGATGTATTGCGATCATATTCAATCACGTAAATATGTAGTTGATATGGTTAAAGCCGTTGAAAAAACAAATACTGAATTAGCAAACAAAAATCTTCTCAATTATTTTAATTTATTATCGGAACATATTCAAAAAGAAGACAATATATTATATCCCTGGCTAAATCGAAATTTAGAAACTAAACAAGTGGGAGAAATTTATTCTCAATTTCTAAAAATCAACAACGAAAGACCAGAAATTCAGCCCAAATACGAAAGTTTAACAAATAAATTAGAATCATTATATTTACAAAAATAAACTACAACCCTCAAACCTCTTCTATATGAATAAAGTAGTAAAAAACGCACGGGAAGCAATAAAAGACATTCAAGATAATTCGACAATTATGTTTGGTGGATTCGGACTTTGCGGAATTCCGGAAAATTGTATAAGTGCTTTAAGAGAAAAGATGATAAAAAATCTTGTTGCAATATCAAATAATTGCGGAGTTGACGATTTTGGACTTGGTATTTTATTGCGTTCTAAGCAAATACGTAAAATGATTGCATCTTATGTAGGTGAAAATGCTGAATTTGAGCGTCAAATGTTATCAGGCGAACTTGAAGTCGAATTAAATCCTCAAGGTACTCTTGCTGAAAGAATTAGAGCTGCAGGAGCCGGAATTCCAGCTTTTTTTGTTCCTGCAGGTTATGGAACCGAAGTTGGAATTGGAAAAGAAGCCCGAGAATTTAATGGAAAAATGCACCTGATGGAATTAGCATTACACGCTGATTTTGCAATAGTTAAGGCTTGGAAAGGGGATACTCACGGCAACTTAATTTACAAATACACATCAAATAATTTCAATAATATGATGGCAATGGCAGGCAAAATTACAATTGCCGAAGTCGAAGAATTAGTTCCAGCCGGACAACTTGACCCAAATCAAATTCACACTCCGGGAATTTTTGTTCAAAGAATTTTTCAAGGTGTTAATTATGAGAAACGAATTGAACAGTTGACTGTAATA
>MENC01000188.1:7923-11337 GCA_001768155.1 Bacteroidetes bacterium GWA2_30_7 | reverse complement strand
CAGACATTCGCAAGGATGGGTTGACGAGGCTTTTGATAATCTTGATAATTTAATACGAATTATTAAATTATCAAGATTATCAAAAGCCTCGTCAACCCATCCTTGCGAATGTCTGGTATGTAAAGCTTTTGGATTAATTTCGGCAATAATTCCAATTGCACCTGCTATAACAGCAGCTTTTGGCTGTGCACCCGACATTCCACCAAGTCCTGATGTAACAAATAATTTACCGGCTAAACATTCATTATTTTTTGCAATTTTTCTACCGGCATTTAATACAGTTATTGTAGTTCCATGTACAATTCCCTGTGGTCCGATGTACATAAAGGAACCCGCTGTCATTTGTCCGTATTGTGAAACTCCAAGTGCATTAAATTTTTCCCAATCGTCGGGTTTTGAATAATTTGGGATAACCATACCATTTGTAACAACTACTCTTGGAGCATCTTTATGTGATGGAAATAAACCAAGCGGATGACCGGAATACATCACAAGAGTTTGCTCATCGGTCATTTCCGACAAATATTTCATTGTTAAAAGATATTGAGCCCAATTTTGAAAAACCGCACCATTTCCACCATAAGTTATTAATTCGTGAGGATGCTGAGCCACTGCATAATCCAAATTGTTTGAAATCATTAACATAATCGCAGCAGCTTGCTTTGACTTGTGCGGATAATCATTAATCGGTCTTGCAAAAATCTTATAATCAGGGCGAAAACGATACATGTAAATCCTGCCATATTTAACAAGCTCATCGGCAAATTCTTTGGCTAATACTGAGTGATGCTTTGCAGGAAAATATCTTAATGCATTTTTTAAAGCAAGTTTTTTTTCTTCTGCATTTAAAATATCTTTTCGCTTTGGAGCATGATTAACATCTGAGTCAAATGCCTTAACCTCTGGTAATTCAGATGGAATTCCTGAAGTTATATATTTTTGAAAATCTTCTATTTTCATTTTTTATTTTTTTGTAAAAATACAAATTACACAATTAACAATGAAAAGCGTTTTATAAAAATTGTTTTTACTACTCAGGTGCTTATCATTTCTCACACATATTGTTTCTCGCAAAGACGCAATGTACGCAAAGTTTTAAGCACGCAAGATTCTAAAAAATCATTTACCCTATTGGATAACCATAGTTGAAAAACGAATATGAAAAAAAAGAAAATATCCAACTGGGTTAATGATTTTTTTCTTTGTGTTATTTCGGGTTATTTGGTATCCTTTAAATTCCATAATTTCGTTTTTTTTAATAAGCCCTTGCGTTTTTTGAGTCTTTGCGAGACAAATTTATGGCTGCTGTGTAGTTACAAATTGTTTATTTTGTAACTTGAATGCAGAATTTAAAGAAAAACTTAGTTATTTTAACTTTTCTATGCTCAAATTTAATATTAATAAATTAAATTTGTTAAGAATTGCATTTTTTATTTTCAAAAGACGATGGAACTATCTGAATTTATATTTTGGGATACTGATTACGCTAAGATTGATTGGCAAAAAAAAGCCCGATATGTTTTGGAAAGGGTAATAATGTATGGTACTATTGATGATTGGAGAATGTCGTTAAAATATTATGGTAGAAAGAGAATATTAGCCGAATTGCAACATTCAAAAATCCTCGATGCCAAATGTATAAGTTTTTTAAGTTGTATTTTTAATGTTCCTAAAGAAGAATTCCGATGTTATACAAACAATCAGTCAGAGAACATACACTGGAACTTTTAAAAAAAATAATGCTTGTTCCCGAATTGTTTCCTTTTGGGTTGGCAGGTGGAACAGCATTAGCATTGCAAATTGGACATCGCCTGTCTGTTGATTTAGATTTTTTCGGAAAAAAAGAGTTTTCAGCTTCTGAATTAGTGGACTTATTGTATTCTTTTGGTAAAATTCAACTTCTTTCGCAAAACAAGAATATTGTAGTTATGCAAATTGATAATATAAAGGTTGACTTTGTAAATTATCGCTATCCACTTATAAAAAAACAAATTAACAGAGAGAACATTCGCCTGTATGCATTACCCGATTTAGTTGCTATGAAATTGGCTGCAATTGCCGGAAGAGGACGAAAGCGTGATTTTATTGATATTTTTTTTCTGTTTGAGTATTATAATTTAAGCGAAATGATGTCTTTTTATAACCACAAATATTCTGATGGCTCTGAACTTATGGTAGCTCGTAGTCTTACTTATTTCGATGATGCTGAACAAGACGAAGAACCTGTTTTAATTAAAAAGGCAAAGTGGTCAGAAATTAAAGAAAAAATAAAACAGGAGGTTAGAAATGAATACATATAATGTTGTTGGCAAAACAATTAGGTTTATAGAAAAAATAATGAAATCTTTAAAAATGTTGAATTGTTAATTAGTTAATTTGTTGTGAAATAATCCTTTACACACTTCAATATTTTTTTTCAAAACATTAGCGGAAGTCAATTATAAACTATACTTCTTACGCCGCTCTCTAATCTTCATATTTCCATTTTTCTCAGCAATATTTGAATGTTCAATACACTTCTTTAAATCGCCTTTTGCAAAATAATATTCAGCTAATCTTAAATGTGCTTTGTCGTTTTTTGGATTAGCCGCTATTGCCTTATTAAGATATTCAAATTGCTTAACAGCATCGTTCATTAAAAGATAGAAATTTGAAATATTGTAAAAAGCTTCATCAGTATTATAATTTATATTTTTATAAGGTTTTCCTAGAAACACTAATTAAGCAATCCCATATTTCTTTTAGATTGTGGGTAAGCATACTCCACAAACTATCAAATCTTACCAATAAATTAATAAATCATACCGTTTAGAAAGTCATTTCTACCTTTAACTAATTCCTGCTTTTATTTAACTGGCGGCTAATATACTTTTGAGCCAATATTTAAAACATTATTTAAACTTAATATTTATAAATTTATGAAAACAAATTCTTTAAAAAAATCAGAATCAAATCTAACAAAATTTTCAACTATGAATTTAATTGAAATGAAAAATGTAAAAGGCGGCGGTGGTGATGATGTCATTGTTGTAACAACAGATACTGATGACCCAGCTGAAACAAACAACAGAGGCTCTTTTGCAGTATCGGGAAAAAGTAACTCATGATATTTTTACTAAAAAAAATCAGGGGCTGTTTCAGAAATGAGCAGCCTTTTTTTTTATAAAAAATTCGTAAAATCAATTTAATTTCAGAAAAATTGCAACTTTTTTTCAAACTCTGAAAGAGTTAAATTTGAATAACCCCCAATATAATTGGGGGAACTAATGCTAAATAAACAGTAACACTGAAAGTGTTGAATACTCTGTATATATGTTCAACTACTTTGTAGTTGACGCTACGATTTGATTGTTTAACCACCTATTTCATAGGCGGTTATTCAAATTAGACCTTCGGTCGCAACCTACGGTTGTC
>MENC01000188.1:5548-7901 GCA_001768155.1 Bacteroidetes bacterium GWA2_30_7 | reverse complement strand
GACCTCCATCTTTAATATTATATCTTACAACATAATGCAGATTAATCAGATGCGATTTATGTAACCTGAAAAATATTTTATCATTTAAAAGTTTTTCAATATCACCTAATGGTTTACTTACAGTTAACTTTCTTTTATCGGAAAGATGTATTTCGCAATAACTTGAACTTGCTTCTGCCCAAATTATATCAGATTTATTTACATATTCAATTCCTTTTGAAGTAGGAATTCCAACCTTCGGATTTTTTGTCTGCTCATAAGAATCAAAAAAATTCTGGAATTTTAGATTATCAAATTCTGCTTTTTTTCTTCTTTCGCTAACTTTATTCACAGCAGTAATAAGCTCAACAATATTTACAGGTTTTAAAATAAAATCTATTGCATTCGTTTTAAATGCATCATAAGCATATTTATTATATGCAGTAATAAAAACAACATCCGTACTTGAGATAGGAAGGCTTTTTGCTAATTCCACACCGGTCATTTTTGGCATATCAACATCTAAAAACAGAATATCCGGCTTGGTTTCAATTATCGCAGGCAATGCTTTTACCGGACAATTATACTTTCCTGTAATTTCTATTTCACTGCAATATTCATTTATAAGATTTTCCAAAGAATCGATGCAGTGCTGTTCATCATCAACTATTATTGCTTTTAGCATTTTATAAAAATTTGTTGCTAAAATTATTATAAAATAACGGGAAAAACAAAATCTACACGAGTACCGGTTGCCAGTCCATTTTCATTTTGTAAATCAAAATATTTCATAGAAATGTTAAAATTATGTAACGAATTAATCATATTAATTCTGTTATCAGTTATTTTAGAAGCCATTGAAATATGTCCTTTCCTATTTTCTTTATTTATTATTTCTGATTTTTCACGACCAATTCCATTATCTTCCACAGAACATAAAATATGATTGTTTACATAATTAAGTTTCAGAATTAAATGTCCTGTTTCATCTTTATATCTTAAACCATGAAGGATAGCATTTTCGATATACGGCTGTAAAATAAAAGGAGGAATTTTCCAATTAGCAATTTCAAGTTGCTTATCAACAGTTATTTCATAAGTAAATTTATTATTAAAACGCATTACTTCAAGTTTAATGTACGATGTTAACAGTTCTATTTCATCTGCAAGGGGAATAAAATCGTTTTGTGAATTATACAGTGTTTTCCTCATCAATAATGCAAATTCTGAAATATATTCATTTGAGGATTGTTTATCGTTTTTGAAAATAAATCCCTGTATTGCATTTAATGAATTAAAAATAAAATGCGGATTAAGCTGCTTTCCCATTGATAAAAGCATGTATTTATTTGCTTTTTGCGATAATTTATTTCGCTCTTTTATAATTTTAAGTCTGTATAAATAAATCATGGTAACTATTGCGATAATAAATAGTATGAAAAGAAGTCGAAACCAAATTGTTTGCCAGAACGCAGGATGTATAACAAAACTAATTTTTGCAGGAGTTTTACTCCACACACCATTTTCATTTGAAGCATAAACAATGAAATTATAATCTCCTGGTGCCAATTTCGAATATTGGATATGTGTTAATCTGGTTGTTTGCCAGTTACCGGTTGTTCCTTCCAGTTTATAACGATATTCTAAATTTCCGGCATCTTTAAAAGATAAGCCAACATAAGATATTGTAATTTCATTTTTATCATAATCTAATTCAATCCCGTTGGAGATAATTGTATCTTTTTGCATAACCGACAAGCCGGAAATATAAACAGGCGGAGGAATTTTATTTATAAGATAAGATTTGGTATTAAAATAAGTAAGACCTCCGTTTGTACCGGCAAAAATTAAATCATTATACATATACAGGCTATTTACTTCATTAGAAATTAATCCATTTTTTGTAGTAATATTCGAAATAGAAAAATTCTGAATATCATTTTGAGCAAACGAAATTTTGGTTAATCCATTATCTGTACCAACCCATATATCTCTTTCTTTAATCTGTAAAGAGGTAACTAAACTTCCTGAAATTCCTTTTGTTTTATTAATCTGAAAAACTTTATTATCTTTAAATATTAAAAGTCCTAATCCTTTTGTACCAATAACCAGAGCATTAAGATACTCATTCCATCGAAGAACAGTTATTCTATTTTTCAAAAAAGGATGGATATTTCCCATGTAAATAAACTTGCTGTTTTCAAATTTCCATAATCCATCAAAACTTCCAATATAGATACAACTTTTATTATCTGATGTAATTGATTTTATTTTTAAAAGAGATTTTGAAGGTTTTTCAAATTCTGTAACATTATTATTCTTTATAATTATTATTTTATTTGGATTACTATAACAAATACTGTCTTTCTGAAAT
>MENC01000188.1:5008-5520 GCA_001768155.1 Bacteroidetes bacterium GWA2_30_7 | reverse complement strand
AGAAATACTGTTAGTGATTGTTGAAGAGGAATCAATATTAATTTTATTGATTTTTCCTGCAATTGCATTTATATATTTTCCGTCAAAAATCAATGACGTTACATTATCTTCCGATAAACCTTCTTTAGTTGTATATGATAAAAGCATATCGTTTGGTATATAATAAACTCCTTTTTCAAGAGTAGTAATCCAAATCCCATCTTCTTTGTCTCTTAAAAAACCACTCACTGAAATATCTTTAAACAAATGCAATACAGGATTGCTTTTTAAATTCCCCTGTTCGAAACATTTTATACCCCCATGATAAAAAGACACCCACAAATTACCTTTATTGTCAGAATTTATTGAGGTAATTCCTTTTTCAAATCGATGAGTTAAAATTTCTTTATTAACTGTTATTTCCATCATGCAATTCTCTGAAGAAAACAATAAATTTCCTTGCTTGGTAATTATAGAATACTTCATTGCGCTTGTTTGCTTTTTTTCAGAAAGATTAAGAATAAAATTGTTTT
>MENC01000188.1:0-4968 GCA_001768155.1 Bacteroidetes bacterium GWA2_30_7 | reverse complement strand
AGGGGAATAAGCAAAATTATTTACATATTCAGTAATGTTCGTTTCTACCACGTTGAGATATGCACCGGTTTTATATTTTACAGTGTCGGTATAATCATTTGTAATAGAGTTATCTGGATAAATTTTAAACAATCCATGTTTATTTATACTAAAATTAATTATAGCTTTTTTATCTACACGAAAACCACCACGAATATAGTAAGGGGCTTCTTTAAACTGTTTTGCTAATTCTTCATTTAGTGAGAAAGGTATTATATTATTTTTTTCGATAAATGCTAATTTACAATTCATGGAAATAAACCAGATTTTACCCTGAGTATCTTCATAAGTTTCCAGTATTGTATTATCAGGTAACCCGTCATTATCGGTATAATTTATAAAATTATAACCGTCGAAACGACTAACACCATAATTTGTACTAAACCATATATAGCCTTTAGAATCCTGAAAAACATGATAAACTTCCGAACAGGGTAATCCATCTTCAACTGTGTAGTGACGATATTTTACAGTTTGAGAAAACGAATTAAATGAAAGTATGCTAAATGATAATAATAAAAAAAATATTTTGGAAAAAGATTTCATTCAAAAGATGATTTCAAGTTCTTGTTTTCGTAATAAATAACTAAACTTTAGTGACAAACCTACACAATTTTTTTTTGAAAAGTAATTGTTTATAATTTACTTTGTTGAAATAACGACAATTCCGATGTTCTCTAATAAATTTACTTCCGAACAAATTGATAAATTAGGCAACTCTATTCGTTTTTTTGCAAAAGACACAAAGCTTTCAAAAACAAAATTATCAACCTTAATTCTATCTTAGGTTGATATAAAAACTGTCCGAATAATAGGGAGTATTATAATTTTATTATTGGCAATATTTATCTTTTATATTTTGTATGAATTCAACAATTTTCTTAATAAATACCCCTTGGTCTGTCAAACATTTTTCAAAACTGAAATCTTTAGGGTTTTCTTCATAATATCTTTTATAGATATTAGCAAATGGAACTTTCTCAGATAACTTATTCAAATATTTCATTTGCTTTATATTATCCTTTAGATAAATTAATTTATTTTCTGATTCAATTATTGTTTTATTTATAGAATTTTCAAAACTTTCCCATCTTCCAACGTTTACATTATCAATAGCTTTAAATTCATTAATACTTTTTTTGTCAATATTGAACATATATTTTAAAATTTCTTTAAAGCTTTTTGGAGTTATATAATTTTCAATTTCTCTTCCATATGTATAGATTAATTTAGAACATTCGTTTCCTTCTTTATTAACTTTCTCACAAGCTTTATAAATATTTTTTATTCTTTCTTTAAGTAAAGCAAATATGTTGTCATTATCATTTTTTTCAAGTGCCTTTTCAAAATCTACTGCTTGATTTTCATCTATATCAGTATCAACGATAAAAATAGAACCAGGTGTAATATGTAAAATATTTACTAAATTATTAATTTCATTTGTAGAATCTACATTGGGTTCTAAATCAAAATGAGAAATTAAAGAACCCGAACTAAACATAAATGTATAATCAAATCCCTCAATTAGTTCAATGTTATGTATTTCTTTATACTTGTTAATCCAAAATTTCAAATAAATTAAATCACTTGGACCTTCAACCCAAATAATACAATTTGCTGTGAAAAGTAATTTTGATGGTTCATAACCTAGAGAATATGTTAAATCAAATGCATCTAATAGATTTTTTGCATTTTGTAATTTACATTTTGGTTTATCAAATCCATATTCAAACTTTGAAAACATTTTGTAAACATTACAATTTTTATCAAATACAGGAGCAAACTCTGTTGAATGTGTTGCTATTATAAATTTTCTTGGATTTTGTTTCATTAACTCTAACATTTTAATTCGGCGAGTAGGATGCAGGCTATTTTCAGGCTCATCCCAAACAATTATACTATTCTCATCATAATTAAATGATAATGCATAGAATGAGAGAGCGATGTAAGTCCCTACTGATAATTGATTTAAATTTAAGTTGTCTAAAAGTAAAATAAAGTTTTCTTTATCTCCTTCTGTTTCTATATCCATTTTAAGAAAGTTCGCTAATTCACTTGTATATTTGATAAATGGGGAATTCTCTTTAATACTTCCTTTAGAGTTTCTAGATTCAAGCAATTTACTTTTAAGAGAAATTATTTTGCCATCTAATGTGTCATTTTGATGAATATAAATAATCTTAGGAATATTTAGAGATTGAATGAATTTTTCCAAATCAGTTCTTAATATTGTTGTCGGTTTATTTTCAAAATAAATACTGTTTTTTAGTAATTTAATTCCCTTAGATTCATTAATATAGGCGTTTTTTTCAGTTTGTAATTCTGTATTTCTACTTTTTAATTGATTTCTTTGTTGAATATTTAAAATTGCACTTCTAATTTGATTATTATTATTTTTAATATTAATGTCTAAATCTTGAATTTTTTTTTGTAAATAAATTTCTCTATTATTCATTTCTTTTGTTTTATCTGGGTCTTTTAAAACATCATGAACAGAATGATTTATCTCATAATCAATGATATTTGAATCTTTGGTAAAAAAAATAATTTTATTTAATGAAAGAAAACTTGAACTATTTGCATTTATATATAAATGAATTTCTTTAGATTCAATTAAATGTTTATTAAAGTCATTATTTAAGTCAACATCTTTTTTTAAATCTAAAACTTCAAAAATTAAATTTACTTTCTCAAAATTTGAATTAGTAGATTTTTTAATATTTAAATGATTAATTATTGTTTGCTTTTCTCCTTCAATAGTAAATAAATTAAAAAAGGCAATTGAAATAGATAGAGCCTCAAGTAATGATGATTTTCCAGAACCATTTGTTCCGACTAAAGTTGTAATTTTTTCACCAAATTCTATCTCAAATTCTTTTTCTTCAAATCTATCGAAGTTTGTAAAAACGGCTTTCTTTAATTTAACTTTATTCATAAAAATAAAAATTTCTGTATTATAATATTTGTAAAGTAAAATTAACTATAAAAATAATATCAAACATCTATGTTAATGAAATGTTGATAAATAGCTGTTTTTATAGTTTATTTTAATTATAGATTTTATTGTATGGTTAGTTCGTTTTAAGCTCTCCCTCACTCGAACATGTCAAAACAAACTCAGTCTGTAAAACCATTCAAGGCAGAGTCTTGTCCAAACTTTTGAGGATTAACTGCGATAGCAACACTTCGACTATCGCTCAGTGTATCGCAACAAACAACAAACAACAAACTTCAAACCCTTTTAGAATGAACCACTAACCAAAATATTAGCAGACGTAATAAACAAAATTATTATGTTTTACATCAAATAATGTTAAAAAATAGAATCACTTTATTCAATAATTAGTAAATTGCTTGTTATTTTTATTCGATTTAACTTTTAATTAAATAATTTTATATGAAACCTGAAGATTTTTTCAAATTAATGAACGAAGTCAAAATATATGACTTAACACAAAGACTTAGTATTCACACTCCACCATGGCCCAGCTACATTCCTTTGCAAGTACAATATTTTAAACGAATTGCAGGTGCTCACATGGGGCAAGGTGCAAATGGTCAGGTAATTACAACAAGTAATCATGTTGGAACTCATATTGATGGTGAAATTCATTTTCACTCCAGCGGTCGTACTATTGGAGATACTCCACTTGATTTTTGGTACGGACAAGCTGCGGTTGCAGATATTTCCAACCAAGTAGATGATTATGATTTATATACACCAGAAATGATTACAAGCAAAGTTGAAGTAAAAAAAGGCGACATACTTATAATAAATACTGGTTTTCATAAATACGCTTGGGACCAAAAAAAATCTGACGAATTGCGTTATTTCGTGAGACATCCTGGACCATCTCCAGAATTTCATAAATGGGCTTTGAAAATGAAATTAAAATGGATAGGCGTGGATTGCGGAAGTGCCGACCATCCAATGAATACTATAATACGTAACTGGCATCCAAAGGCATTTATTGAAGCTGAAGCAAAACTTGTTAAAAATTACGGCAAAAAATGGGACGAAATGTTTCCCGAAAAAGAATATTATCAGGTTATGCACATTAAACTTTTCCCAAGCGGACTTATTCATGCCGAAAATATTGGTGGCGACATCGAAAAAGTTAGCAACAAAAGAGTTTGGATTGGTTTATTTCCATTGCGTGGAATCGAACTCGAATCATCAATGTGTAGAGTAATTGCGATTGATGCTGAATAATTTTTTTTAGTATTGAATAATTTATGGAAGTTGAGAAAATAAATAAGGAATATAGTAGTCTTCTAACAAATATTTCTGATACATACCAATCAGGTCAGGCAAAAGCTTATACTTCTGTAAATGTACATTTGCTTGAAACTTATTGGAAAATAGGTCAATATATTATTGAATTTGAGCAAAATGGAAGTTCAAAAGCTGAGTATGGAAAAGCATTGTTGGAGAATCTTTCAAGAGATTTAACTATTCAGCATGGAAAGGGGTTTAGTCGCTCAAACTTAAGCTATATGAGACTATTTTATTTACTTTATCCAATTTGTGAGAAGCTTTCTCACAAATTGAGTTGGTCTCATTATGTTGAACTAATTAAGATTGATAATGAACTGGAAAGGAGTTTTTATGAAAAACAATCTGTTATAGAGAATTGGAGTATTCCGGAACTAAAACGTCAAAAGAAAAGCTCCTTATTTCTTCGTCTTGCTTCATCTAAAGATAAAGAAGGAATTCTGCAATTAGCCAAGCATGGAAAAATAATTGAAAAACCAATAGATTTAATCAAAGAATCTTATATCCTTGAATTTCTAAAAATTCCTGAACCATATCATCTTAGCGAAACTGAACTTGAAAAACGACTTATTGAACATTTGCAATATTTTTTGCTTGAATTAGGAAAAGGCTTTGCTTTTATCGGAAGACAATATCGTATAACGCTTAATAAT
>MENC01000187.1 GCA_001768155.1 Bacteroidetes bacterium GWA2_30_7 | reverse complement strand
ATAGTCATTTTTACCAACTATTTCAGAAGGCTCCGTATATCCTGCATCTAATGCAAATGCCTTATTACAACCAATATAAATAAGGTTAATATCTTTCCAAAATACTCTTACAGTAATTGAGTTTATTATTCCTTCTGTAATTTGCTGAGTTTTTATTAGAGCTTCTTCTGATTGAATTTTAGCAATTTCAGCCAGTTTTCGTTCAGTAATATCTTTATTTACACCACGATATCCTTTAAAGTTATTATGTTCGTCAAAAACAGGAACTCCACTTGTTAGAAGACAAATTGATTTTCCTGCATTGGTCAGATTCCAGTTTTCTAAATCTTTAAAAGACTTTTTATAATCAAAAATCTTAATTAATTGTATGCTTTTTTGCTCATCTGCTATTATTAAATCAAGAAAATACTTTCCTATTATTTCGTTTTGGCTAAATCCTAAAATTTCTTCAACTTTCTCTGAGCAATATGAGTACCTTCCTTGTTCGTCAACTTCCCATATCCAATCTGCACTTATAATTGCGATGTCTTTAAATCGTTTCTCTGATAAAGCTAGTTCTTTAGTCTTAAGCTCTGATTTTGTGCGTTCTATGTCAAAACTCTTTTTTATTAAAATAGTAAATATTCCAAAAGTAAACATTGCTAAAACAAAGCCAGATGTTATATCGCTTATTTGGGTGTTTTTATCAGGATATGGGATTATTAATGATGGTAAGTATTTTTGAATCAGGATTAAGGCTACAGAGGTTGAAATTAAAAAACTAAATGTAATCCAATATTTTTTTTTAGAACTACAATAAATCAATGCAAAAGTTACGATATAAAAAAAATTAGTAGTTGAGCCATTAATACCATCTGTTGTTTGCCAACTGTATGCTAATAATAAAACAGATACGATTTGAAATGGAATTTCAAGTTGCTTTGTGAGATTTTTATATGAAGAAAAGTAAAAAAGTACAGAGTATGCAATCCCTCCAATGCCAATCATCCAATTTAACAGTAATGAAAAACCATTAAAATAATTAATTATAAAACCCATAAAGCAAATAAATGCTCCAATAAACATCAAAATATTTGTCAATTTATTTTCTAAGGAAATGTCATCTCTATTTCTAAAATGAAAAAGGAGAGCTCTATTGATAAATTGTTTCATATTTCATATTAGTTTTTAAAAACCTTATTTTTTTAAGAAAATGATTTTGTAATATAAGAATATACTTGTTATAGCAAATGAAGCAATTGAGTTTGCTTCATTGTAAATGTGAAAGTATATTTACTTTCCGTCATTTTCCTATTGTCTTTATGCTAAATTATTTATTTTCAACCATCAACGAAGTTTCAGCAGAAATAATTCTAAATTCTGTTCGGCGATTTTGGCTTCTACCGGTTTCATTATCTGTTCCATCGGAAAAAGCATTAGCAGTTAGAGGGAAATTTTCGCCATAACCTTTAGCTTTTAATCGTGTTGCATCTATTCCATTTGTAACTAAAAAATCGACTACACTTTGTGCTCTTTTTTGCGATAATTCGATATTGTATGAATCTTCTCCTTTGTTATCGGTATGTGATGCAATTTCTACAGAAATATTTTTGTTATTATTTAGAAATGCTAACAATTTTTTAGAAATTGTGTCCTTTGCTTCTGAAGTTAATTGATAATCGTTATAAGCGTAGTAAACATCGTTTATTGTAAAAGCTTCTGTAGGAATATAATCTATGCTTATTGCCATTAAGTTTATTGTATCAGTGTTAGCTGCTTTAATATCATTAGCATTTACTGTTAAAAATTCTTCTTTATTATTTGAACTTACCATTACTTTATAATCGTTATCCTTTTCGACTAAAAAAGAATATTCGCCTTTAAGATTTGCCAGTTGTTCATCAGCGAGATAAAAATCATCATCGCCCTTAATATATAGTTGAACTTTAATATTTTCGCTAAATGTTGATTCATTATCATATTTAATAGGGTTAATTGAATAAACACTTCCTTTTAGTAAAATTTTGTTTTCAATGTTATATTCAAAAGCAAAAATATCATCGCAACAAGTTTCAAGTTTGCCGGTTGCTGAGTCGCTTCTGTTTGATATTAAATAACCTGCATTATTTTTTAATACATAAAAGAAATCATCAGAACCGGAGTTTAAAGGTTTTCCGATATTATTGGAACTTGACCATTTTCTTTTATCTCCATAAGTTTTAAAAATATCGAAACCTCCAAGTCCTTGAAAACCATTTGAACTAAAAAATAAACAATGTGAATTATAGTCGTAAAATGGAGTTATTTCATCGTGTTTTGAATTGACTTTTCCACCTAGATTTTTTGGTTCAGCAAACATTTCATTTTTAATATCATATTCTGTAAACCAAATATCCAGCCCTCCATAGCCGTAGGGTCTGTCAGATGCAAAATAAAGTACATCGGCATTTTTAGAATTTGTTGTTACAGTTGGATGTTTGCTTGTATAATTTGTTAAATTAACCGGCTTTTCGAGTTTAATCGGGCTTGTCCAATCTTCTGATGATTTTGATGTTACATAAATTTCACAAATTGTTTTATTTTGCCAGTTTTCTTTACAAACAGTAAAGTAAAATCGTAAGCTATCTTTTGAAAAACTACCACTTCCTATTGAATATCCAAGATTACTTAGTGCATCAATAACATTATCTGATTTGGTCCATTTATTATCAATTTTTGAAGCTTCGTAAAGCGAAAAAGCATTTTTTTCGTTGTTAAATGCTGAATATATAAATCTATTTTCATCTAATATTATTGGCGAAAATTCTGCTCCGGCGTTATTAATTTCGTTGTCGATTCTTGCAATTTTTACATTATTTTTTACACTATCGACATTGAATCCTGCAATTTCAGATTCTATTTCTTTACGATTTTGAGAATAAAATTTAGTTCGTTTTCCAATTTTTTTAAACTCAGTAAAATTATTAATCGCTTCGGCTACTTGCCCATTATATTTCAACATTTTTGAATAAAAATAAAGTGCCGAAACATTTTTTTGCTTATTCAGTTCATAGCTTTTTAAAAACTTTTCAGAAGCCGCTGAATACTCTCGCTTATTGTAATAAGCTAATCCTAAATTAAAAAAAGCTTTATCGTTTTGTGGACTTAACGAGCATAAATGTTCTAAAAGGCTAATAGTTAAATCAATATTAGCTGTTCGTTGTGAGCTTTTTATAAACTTTTTCGTTTGAGATACATTTAAGTTTTCGATACTTAATTGTGCGGAAATTTTATTATTAAATAATAAAACAGTTCCAATCAGAATAATTAAAATCTTACGCATTTGTTTTTTGTTTTATCTATGTTACTATATATACCTTTCCAAATGAACGATAATTCTAAAGCATTTTTTAGACCTACCATTCGGGCAATTTTTGAAATTCCTATATCATAATTAATCCCTAAAAGAAAATTGCTGACTTCTACTCCTGCCGAAAAAATTAAAGATTCGTTAAATTTTAACTTGCCGGTTCTTAAATACACTCCACAGCTAATGTCATAATCTTTAAGTTGGTCGTATTTATAAATATAACCTATTGAAGTACCTAAAGTTACTTGATTTGAAGCATGTTGAGTTAACGAATATACAGATGGAGTTAAATAAACTTTAGTGCCTAAACCAATTTTCGATTCTATAAATATTGTATTTTTATTGTATAACGAATAATCTAAATTTATAAAGCTTGAAACTGGAATTTTAAAATTATTGTATGAATAACCTATTGTAATTTCTTTGCCATTAAAATGCTTACTAAAACCTAAACCAAAATTAAATATATAAGCAGACATTTTACTCCTTATTATATTATCTTCGGTAGAAAATTCAGGATTAAAATATCCTGAAGACATATCAAACTGGTCGGGTAGAGTTAAGTTTTTTGTATCAATTCCTTTTTGTAAATATCCTCCTTGTATTCCAATATGATATGTGTTATTTTTGATTTCTTTATGATATGCTAATGAAGCTGTTATATTGTTTGAAAAAAAATTATTACTACCAGATGTTTCTCTTATTATAAAAATTCCTGAACTAATATTTTCATTGTATAGATAAAATTGTCTGTCGTAACTTGTAAAATAGCTATTATATGGTTGACCGAATGATTTCCACTGACATCTGTAATTATTTATAAAACGCCAATCGTTTTGGCTAATACCTGTATTTATTGGATTATTATACATTGAGGTTGAATGATGATTGCTGAAAAAGCTATCCTGAGCCGATAAAAATTTTCCTATAAGTACTAAAATAATTAATACTATAAATTTTATGTCTTGTTTTGTGAATTGCATAACTCTAAAATTAACTTACCAAAAATATATTAGCTAATTTCAAATAAATACATGGTTTTCTGGTATTTTTATTTTCAGCAAAAAGTATTAATATTTTAGATTTAACTTACATAAAAATTAAGTAAAAACACGTATATTTAAATTTTTAAAAAATACGTGAAAATCGTCTTTTTTATAGCTTTTTCGGGTTGTAATTTTATACAAACTAAAAAAGGATAAAAATGAAAACAACTGCAACCTTAATTTTATTAGCGATTTCAGGATTGCTTTTTTCGCAAAAAGTTCCAGAAAGTAATGGCTCAATTGTTTCGACTTTTAATAAAGACGAAAACTACATAACTTCATTAACATCGTTTGAATTAAATTTGTTTGAAAATCAATTATATTTTAAATGGACTGTTAAAGCTGAAACGAAAGACTGTCTATATATTATGGAAAAATCTGTTGATAATCAAGCGTTTTCGAGAATTGGCATAATTAAAGGAATTGGAGTTCCAAATGAAAATATAGATATTTTATATTGCTTTAAAGATAGCAACATTAATCAGAATACTTCATATTACAGAATTAAACAATTATATGAATCGGGTATAATAAGATATAGTGATACTAAAGTGTTCGAAAATCCTTCAATACAATACGTTGTTGATAACATTAATAAATAAAATATGATTAAAGTATTAATAGTAGAAGACCATAAAATCCTGAGAGATGGATTAAAAGCTGCATTATCAGGTAATAAAGAAATTAAGGTTATTGGTGAATGCGAAGATGGAAACCAAGTTATGGATTTTCTTGAAAAAAATCCGATTGATGTTATTTTAATGGATATTAAAATGCCAATTATGAATGGTATAGATGCCACACAACAAGTAATTGAAAAGTATCCAAATATGAAAATTCTTGTATTATCTATGCATAATGAAGAAGCATATATTACGAAGATATTTAAAGCCGGAGCATCTGGGTATATTCTAAAAAATACAAGTATTTCGGAAATGATTGATGGAATTAAAAAAGTACATTCGGGTGAAATTTTCTACAGCTTGGAAGTTGCTAACATTATGGTTTCAAAATATATGAATAAAACTATAAAAGCAAAATCCAAAAACTTTACTGTAACTATTGACGACTTAACAAAACGTGAAAGGGAAATTATTAAGTTAATTTCAAATGAATTTACTAATCAGGAAATTGCCGACAAGCTATTTATTTCAGCAAGAACTGTGGATACTCACCGTCGAAATTTGCTTCAAAAATTAGGTGTAAAAAATACTGCAGGGTTAGTTAAATTTGCGATGGTTAACGAGATGTTGTAAAAAAGTAAAATGTAATATTAAAGCCTGTAAATTAATTAATTTACAGGCTTTAATTTTTTGTACCTGATATTCAGAATCTTTTTTTTGAAAAAGAATAATTTAGAGCTTTCAATTAGGTTTTCAAGATGCAGATTGAGTTTTACTTATATTATTGGTAAGTTCAATTTGGTTTCAGAGATTTCTAAAATCCCAACGACAACCATAGGTTGCGACCGTAGGTCTAATGTGAATAACCCCCAATGAAATTGGGGGAAATGATGTAAATGTGCAGCAACACTGAAAAGTGTTGAATATCCTTACTTAAACTTTTCA
>MENC01000186.1:10301-11285 GCA_001768155.1 Bacteroidetes bacterium GWA2_30_7 | reverse complement strand
AAAAAGTTGATGTTTTCCGTAACGATGAAATTGCGTTGAAGAATGTCGCAAAGTATGATAAAATAGTGCTTTCACCAGGTCCAGGTATTCCCTACGAAGCAGGGATTCTTAAACAATTGATAAAAGAATATTCAGGCACAAAAAGTATTTTAGGTGTATGTCTTGGAATGCAAGCAATTGCAGAAGTTTTTGGATGCAAATTGTTCAACCTCGAAAATGTTTTTCATGGAGTTGCAACTCAAATGAAAATTATCAAAAACAATGAGCATCTTTTTGCAGAAATTCCTCTGACATTTTATGCCGGACGTTATCATTCGTGGGTTGTTTCAAAAGAAAGTTTTCCAGAATGCCTGACAATAACTTGTGAAGATACTGATGGACAAATCATGGGAATTTCTCATAACATACTGGATGTGAAAGGAGTTCAATTTCATCCCGAATCGGTAATGACTCCACTTGGTGAAAAAATAATTTATAACTGGCTGAATAGTTGAAAATGAAAAATAACTAAGTGTTAACCACTTGGATAAAGAAATGAATTAACGCCGTTTTTTGAAGATTTTGGCTTTTGATTCTTCCTTATTTATTAGGCGCTCTATATTTTTTTGATGTGTAAATAGTAATAAGATTGCAACTACCAGTGAAAATACACATAATGAAAGAGTTGTTACATTAAATACAATTATAATTAAAATTGGGTATGTAAATCCGGTTATCATTGAACTCAGCGAAACATATCTGGTAATTAAAAGACAAAATAAAAATATTCCTATTGCTACTAATGCCGAATAAGGATGAATCGCAATTACAACACCTAATAAACTTGATACACCTTTCCCACCTCTAAAACCAACGTAAATAGGAAAAATATGCCCTATCAATGCAGCAACTCCAAGCATTAACTGAAAGTCGATATAGTCATTTGTGCCAAAAATATGAAAATCGGAAAAGAAAATTAATTTAACTGCTGCCCAACCTTTAAAC
>MENC01000186.1:9193-10273 GCA_001768155.1 Bacteroidetes bacterium GWA2_30_7 | reverse complement strand
CAATTGCGATTAATAATATATCTGAGTATATCTGCATTCTTTATTTTTTATTCTAAGTAAAGAAAACCATTATAATTAGCAAAGAAATGAAAATTTAATTAAATGTTCAAAATCATTTGTTGATATAAATAAATAAATCCCCGTAAGTAATTAGCTTACAGGGATTTTTCATCTTAATAAAAAATTATTTATTTGACTTTATTGCAGCTTGTGCAGCAGCTAATCGAGCAATCGGAACTCTGAAAGGTGAACACGATACATAAGTTAAACCAACTTTGTAGCAAAATTCAACCGATGCAGGGTCGCCACCTTGCTCACCGCAAATACCAACTTTTAAGTCTTTTCGGGTAGAACGTCCTTTAACTACAGCCATTTCAATTAACTGTCCAACACCATCTTGGTCGATAGTTTGAAATGGGTCGGCTGCTAAAATCTTATTATCTAAATAGTCGTTCATAAATCCACCTGTATCGTCACGGCTGAAACCGAAAGTCATTTGAGTAAGGTCGTTTGTTCCAAATGAGAAAAATTCAGCAGTTTTTGCCATTCTGTCGCCTAAAAGGCAAGCTCTTGGAATTTCAATCATTGTTCCATATAAATGAGCAATTTTTGCAACTTTAAATTTAGCACAAGTTTCAGCATGAACTCTGTCTGCAATTTTTTTAGTAACATCTAATTCAGCAACTTCGCAAGTTACAGGAACCATAATTTCAGGTTTTGGATGATGTCCTTCGTTAATTAATTCCTGAGATGCTTCAAATATTGCTCTGAATTGCATTTCAGATACTTCTGGATATGTAACACCAAGTCTTACACCACGATGTCCCATCATAGGATTCGATTCGTGTAAACTTTCGCCACGTTTAGCAACTGCTTCAACAGAAATTCCCAAAGCTTTAGCCAATTCAGCCTGTTTTTCATGACTTTGTGGCACAAATTCGTGAAGCGGTGGGTCTAACAATCTGAAAGTTACAGGAAGTGTATCCATTGCCAATAAAGTTGCTTTAATATCTTTTTTAACAAAATGGAACAATTCATTTAATGCACTTACTCTTTCGTCAACGCCATTGCTTAAAATCA
>MENC01000186.1:5105-9166 GCA_001768155.1 Bacteroidetes bacterium GWA2_30_7 | reverse complement strand
GTCTGAACCTTCTCCATAAAACATGTGTTCAGTACGGAAAAGTCCAATTCCTTCTGCACCATAATCACGAGCAATTTTTGCATCAGCAGGAGTATCAGCATTTGTGCGAACACCCATAGTACGATATTTATCAACAATACTCATAAAAGTCTTAAAACGTGGATTTTCTGATGCATCCATAAGTTTTAAACCCGATTGATAAACATGTCCTTTTGTTCCATTTAATGTTACAACATCGCCTTCTTTAAGAACTATATTTGTACCTTCTATTTTTGCAGTTTTTGCCGATGCATCAACATGTAATTTACCAGCACCTACAATACAGCATTTTCCCCAACCACGTGCAACAAGTGCAGCATGAGATGTCATTCCTCCACGAGCAGTTAAAATACCAACTGCAGCTCTCATTCCTTCAACATCTTCTGGATTTGTTTCTTCACGAAGTAAAATTACTTGTGCTTTTGCATCTTTACGAACTACAGCAACTGCATCTTCTGCTGTAAATACTAATTTTCCAACAGCAGCACCAGGTCCTGCAGGTAATCCTTTTACTAAAACAGATACTTTTGCTTCTTCGGCAGGGTCGCAAATCGGGTGTAATAATTCATCAAGTTGTGCTGGCTCAACTCTCATAACAACTATTTTTTCGTCAATTAGTCCTTCTGAAAGCATGTCCATAGCCATATTTAATGCGGCAGTTCCTGTACGTTTTCCGGCACGACATTGCAGCATATATAATTTGTCTTCCTGAATTGTAAATTCAATATCGAGCATATCGTGGAAGCTTTTTTCAAGAATATCCCGAATTTTATCAAGTTCTTTGTATGTTTCAGGCATTGCTTCCTGCATGCTATGTAAATGTTTGTTTTGGTCATTTTTAGTGTCATCATTTAATGGACTTGGGGTACGAATGCCGGCGACAACATCTTCACCTTGAGCATTTACAAGCCATTCGCCATAGAATAAATTTTCACCAGTTGCAGGATTTCGAGTAAAAGCAACTCCTGTTGCAGAACTGTCGCCCATGTTACCAAAAACCATTGCCTGAACGTTTACTGCTGTTCCCCAATCGTCTGGAATACCTTCGATACGACGATATGAAACGGCTTTTTTTCCATTCCAACTTTTGAAAACTGCTTTAATTCCTCCAAATAATTGCTCTTTTGCATCATCTGGAAATTCTTTTCCTATTTCGGCTTTTATTTTTGCTTTAAAATCTTCTGCAAGCTTTTTCAAATCGTCGGCAGATAATTGTGTATCTTCTTTTACACCTTTAGCTTTTTTGAAGCCATCGAGCATATCGTCTAGTTTTTTACGAATTCCAACTTCAAGACCTTCGGCTTTTTCCATTACCACATCGGCATACATCATAATTAAACGACGGTATGAATCGTAAACAAAACGTGGATTATTAGTTTTTTTAATTAAGCCCGGAATTGTGGCTGAACATAAACCTACGTTCAAAACTGTATCCATCATACCAGGCATTGATTTTCTTGCACCTGAACGACATGAAAGTAACAATGGATTTTCAGCATTGCCATATTTCATACCCATTTCGGCTTCAATTTTTGCCATTCCTGCCCAAACTTCATCGTATAATGATGCAGGTAATTCGCAATTATTTTGATAATAAGCAGTACAACATTCAGTTGTAACTGTTAAACCGGCAGGAACCGGAAGTCCCAAATTAACCATTTCAGCAAGATTTGCACCTTTTCCACCAAGGAGGTTTTTCATATCAGCTTGTCCGTCAGCCTTTTTTCCTCCAAAATAATAAACATACTTTGTATTCATATATTGTAATTTTAAATAATTTACTGAAACAAAATTAAGTATTTTTTTAAGGTTTTATGAGAATAAAACTACAAAATACAGAAAGGCTTAATCTAAAATTAATCTGAAAAACTGATTTATTCATTTATAGACACTTGCAGTTTTTGCTTTGTTTTTGAACATAGATTGTATTAACATATTTTAGAAAATTTTAGTTTTAAAATATATCTTGTGTTTTTTTATATTTTTATTCCGACCACAGTAATATCATCGGTTTGTTCATATTTTATTTCATTTCCATTAATCCAGTCCTCAATTTTATTTTCGAGAATTTCTTTTTGTTCTGTCATAAGTTTATTGCAATTTGAAACCAATAATTCTTTAAATTGCTTATATAAAAATTTTTTCCCTTTAAAACCGCCGAATTGGTCAGCATAACCATCAGAAAATAAATAAATTGTATCACCAGAACATAATTGAATTTTGTGATTAGTAAAATCATCCATACGAATATGAATTGCAATTGGCATTTTATCGGGCTTCAATTCAATCAATAAACTATTTTCAGTAAATGAAGTGAAAGTGGGAGATTGTGAAGGTGAGAAAGTGAGCAGGTTATTAATCTCACTTTCACCAGAACTCACTTTCGCACTTTCTTTTTGAACAATATAAAGAGGGTTATTAGCTCCAGCAAATTGTAATTCTAAAGTTTCGATATTTAAGGCTACAAACGCAATATCCATCCCATCTTTTTGTTCACCGGTTATGCCTTTTTGTTTCATAGATTTTATAACATTTTTTCGCAATAAATCTAAAACATGACCTGCTGTTTGTACATCTTCACGTGCTACAATTTCGTTCAAAAAACTTATTCCCAGCATTGACATAAATGCACCTGGAACTCCATGTCCTGTGCAATCGGCAACTGCAACTAAAATCCAGCCTTTTCTAATAGTAATCCAATAAAAATCTCCACTTACTATATTTTTGGGTTTAAATAATATAAAATATTCATTCAAAAGCATTTGTATTAAATCATTGTCGGGTAAAATAGCAGATTGAATGTTTTTTGCATAGTTTATACTATCAGTTACTTCCTTATGAATTTCTTCAATATTTTCTTTTTGAATTGTAACTAAATCTCTTTGTGATTCAATTTCGTCACGTTGTGCTGATATTTCTTCTTTTTGCTGAGTTATTTCTTCATTTTTAAATGCTAATAATTTATTTGCTTTTTTCTTGAGTTTTAAACTATTATAAGCAACAAGGCTTAAAATTAATGTTAGAATAAAACCCGCAATAAAAGCATATTTTTGTGTTGTTTGTTGCTTAACTTCAGCCTCTTGCCAGGCTATTTCGGTTTTCTGAAGTTCTTTATCTTTATTAAGCATCACAATTTCCTGTTGCTTTTTTTCGGTTTGATATTTTGTGTCCATTTCGCGAATAGTTCTGTTACTCTGTTCATTATAAATGCTATCTTTAATAGTTGAGTACAAATTATAATATTCATAAGCTTGTTTGAAATTGCCCAATTTTGCAGAACTTTCTGAAATAATTCCATAAGCATGTTTCAGATTTTCTCTTACACCAATTTTTTTCGATAATTCTACACTTTTAAAAGCAAATTGAAGCGATTTTTGATAATCTCCAATTTCTTCGTATAAAATTGACATATTGTTATAATTGACTGAAACTGAACTAAGGTCATTAATTTTAATATCTATATCTACCGATTTTTGATAATACTCGAGTGCTTGCTTATAGTCTTTGAGTTTTTTATAAACAGTGCCAATATTTGCATAATTGATTGACATTCCATTTTCGTTATTAATGTCCTCATTAATTTTTAACGAATTTTTATAATAATCAAGAGCCTTTGCATTGTCGTTTTGTTTATTATAAATATTCCCGATTAAATTCAGACAAGTTAATACACCTTCTGTATCATTTAATTTTTTGTTATTTTCTAAAGATTTGGATATATATACAATTGCATTTTCATAATCACCCTGATTATATAATATCATACCAATATTCGAAAGGCATTTTGATATGTCGTTTTGCTCATTTAAATCCTCTGAAATTTTAAGTGAAGCATGATAATTTTCTAAAGCTTCGGGATATTTTCCTAAGAAATAATTTACTATTCCCTTATATCTTAATGATGTTTCATATAAGAATAAATAGCGATGAGTCAAGGATTGCATTTTTAATTTATTTTTTGATAATGAATCACTTGCAAAATATTTAGTTAGATTTTTCTTTGATATAATAAGTGCTTCATT
>MENC01000186.1:0-5039 GCA_001768155.1 Bacteroidetes bacterium GWA2_30_7 | reverse complement strand
GTAGCTTTCATTTTATATTTCAAAATATCTAAAGTTTATCTAATCAGATTTTTAACCCAACAACAGTAATATCATCTATTTGTTCAAAACACTTGCCATCGCAATTAATCCAGTTTTCAAATTCTTTTTCGATTATTTCTTTTTGCTCTTCCATTGATAATTGTGAATTTACTAATAATAATTGTTTCAGGTTTTTTGACAAGAATTTTTTCCTTTTTAGTCCACCAAATTGGTCTTGAAAACCATCCGACATCATATAAATACAATCACCTTTTTGGAGTTGAATTTCATGGTTTGTAAAATCGTTCATTATTCCATGAATACCTATGGGCATTTTGTCGGGTTTTATTTCTTCAAGATTTGACAATTTTTCAAAAGTTGTCAAATCTGATTTACTACGAACAATCCACAACGGATTATTAGCTCCGGCAAATTGTAATTCTAAAGTTTCAAAATTTATGGCAACAAAAGCAATATCCATTCCATCTTTTTGTTCGCCATATTCTCCTTTTTGTTGTAATGCGTAAACAATCTCATTTCTTAATTCATTTAAAACTGAACTTGCTTTTGTAATTTCTTTTTTTCGTACAATTTCATTTAAAAAGCTGATACCTAGCATACTCATAAATGCACCTGGAACGCCATGTCCAGTGCAATCAGCAACAGCAACTAATGTCCAATTATTTACTTTAGTTGTAAAATAAAAATCACCTGATACAATATCTTTAGGTTTAAAAAGTATAAAATGCTGGCATAAAACTGCTCTTGCTTTTATACTAATGGGTAATACAGCTTCCTGTATTCTTTTTGCATAATTAATACTATCGGTTACAGATTTATGGATTTCTTCGATACTTTCCTTTTGCTGAGTAACTAAATTACGTTGAGTCTCTATTTCATCACGTTGGGCAGTTATTTCTTCATTTTTTTGAAAGATTTCTGCATTTTGTTGTGCTAAAAGCATATTGGCTTTTTTCTTTTGCAAAAAGAGTCGATATAAAAGTACCGAAAAAATAAGAACCAATATAAAACCTAAAACAAATGAACTAATTAAAATTCGTTGCTTTTTGTTTTCAGCAGTCTGAGCTATAATTGTTTGCATATCTAATTCTTTTTGTTTACCTAATTTTTCAATTTCCATCTGTTTTTTATCACTTTCATATTTTTCTTTCATTTCAGTAAACTGCTTTGAACTTTCTATATTATATATACTATCTTTAATATCAGAATAAATTCTTTGATATTTATATGCAAAATCAAATTGTTTTACTTTAGCATAATAATCTGAAAGTAAATTTGAATGTGTTTTTATATCATTCAGCGAATTAATCTCTTCTGAAATTATATATGCGTTTTTCAGATATTTTTCTGCTTCATTCATTTTGTTCTGTTTTTCAAGAATTTCTCCAATAGTACCAAGTATTTGACACTCACTTTGTTTATTACCTAATGCTTTTACAATTTCAAGTGCTTGTTTTTCCATTTCAAATGCTTTATCATAAGTTTTATTCAATAACATAGCAATACCAATATTTTGCATACATAAGCCAATTCCTTCAATATCTTTTTGATTTTCGAATATTTTTTTTGCTAACTGGTACGATTCTATTGCTTTATCATACAATGAGTCTCGCTTATAAATTATACCCATATTAATAAAACATCTTGCTACCATATTACTATCAATTAAAGTAACAGCCATATCTTTGGCTTTAATAAAGTATGATAAGGCATTTCTGTTATCATTCATATAAGCATACACACTTCCTAAATTAATATAACAAGCTGTAACTTTTCGAAGATATTCCTCATTATCAATATTATTTTGCAATAGGTTTTCTACTTTTTTCAGCCCTAAAATATAATTTTGTAAAGCATTTGGGTAATTACCTTTGTTAGTATAAATATTACCTAAATTATTATAACATCCTGAAATATTTGAAATATTAGACAAATCCTTTGGATTTTTTTTGCTTAATGTCTGATATAAAGATAATGACTTATTCATATAATCTAAGGCTATTTCATATTTGCTTATATCCTGATAAAGCCAACCTGTAATCATATAAGATTTAGCTAATCCTGAGAACCATTGTAAAGTTTGATTTTCCGATATCGCTTGCCTATTATACTTCCATGCTTTAGATGTATCGCTATACTCATAATACATTGAAAGCTTATTCAAAACAAGAATTTTATTAGTATCCGATTTTTGACTTGAAGCAATTAAAATAAGACTATCAACTTGTTGATTATTTTGAGAAAAGCCTAAACAATATAACAAGCAAATAACATCTAAAAGGATTAATTTTCTCATAATTTTCACATTAAAACTAATTAACTAAAGTATTAATTATTAATTGAATTTAAAAATTATAATTTTTTCTTTAAATAAATTTGCAAATCAAAAAATCAATATTAACTTTGCATCTCAAAGTACTTTATTATGGAAGAACAAAATAAAAAAGAATACCTCGATAGCTTAAACGAAATTAGGTCGTTAATGGAAAAATCGTCAAGATTTTTATCACTCAGTGGGCTTTCAGGAGTTGTTGCAGGACTTACTGCTATAGCCGGAGCAGCACTTGCATATTATTATTTTAACGGAAAAATTTTTGAACAAAATTTCATTTACGATTTACTCCGCTCCGACTATTTAGAATTAACAAATAGTATAACATTTTTATTAACAGACGCAATTTTTGTTTTAATAATTGCTATAATGGGTGCTATTTATTTTACCAATCGAAAAGCTCAAAAAGATGAAGCTAAAGTATGGGATTTAGCTGCAAAACGTACTTTGATAAACCTTGCAATTCCCTTAGTTACAGGTGGTTTATTCTCTCTTGTTTTAGCATACCATTTACAAATTTCGTTAATAGCTCCTGCAACATTGATTTTTTATGGTTTGGCATTAATTAACGCAGGAAAATATACTGTAAAGGATATTAGGTATTTGGGTATATTAGAAATAATATTAGGGTTAATCGCTTCATTTTTTACAGGTTATGGTTTAATTTTATGGATTATTGGCTTTGGAATATTGCATATATTTTATGGAATAATTATGTATGTGAAGTATGAAAGAAGATAGAAGTTAGAGATTAGAGGATAGAAATTAGAAAAGATATTAATAGATATATAAACTATGTGAAATCTATGTTTCTATGATTCTATGTGGTAAAGAGTTAAAAGATAGAATATAAAACTTTGTGTCTTAGTGGCACAAGAAAACAAAATGAAGAACATTTTAGAAAATATTAATAAAGCTTTTGAAAACCGTATCCGGCTTGGAATTATGTCGGTACTGATTGTCAACGATGATATGGATTTTAATTCCTTGAAGGATTTACTTGGCGTAACCGATGGGAATTTAGCCAGCCACATCTCAGCACTCGAAAAGTTTGGTTATATTGATGTAATTAAGCAATTTATCGGCAAAAAACCAAATACAACTTATAAAGCAACATCTATTGGAAAAAAAGCATTTCAAAGCCATCTTGAAGCTTTGGAAAAACTAATTAATAATAACGATTAAATTTTTTTTATCTATGAACTTTGTAATTCAAAGTACTTTTAAATCAAAATATTTACAGTACGCTACCCTCGCCTATTCATTTTTAATTTTTTCGACTACAGTTTTATTAGACAATGGATACAAAGTTTCAATGTTGAATTTTCTAAAAGACATACCACATTACGACAAAATCGGACACTTTATGGTATATGGCTTTTGGACTTTCTTACTCAACTATAGCTTAAATTTTCGTAAAATGAATTTCGGAATTTTTAAAATTTTCACCGGAAGTTTTATCGCAATTTTTATTCTTTCACTTGAAGAGTACAGCCAGTCGTACTTTATATATAGAGATTGCAGCTATTACGATTTATTAGCCAATTATTTAGGAATATTAATTTTCGGATTAATTAGCGAAAAGCTCAGAAATTATATAAAAACAAAAATATTAATCAATTAAAAATAAATAAATTATGAAAAAGAATGATGTTTTTTTAATCGTAAGTACATTAATGTACAGTTTTTTATTCTATCAGGAATCTGCCGGAATTAACTTTCTAATTTTTAATATCATCTTCATCTCGGGATTGAATATGATTTATTTAAAATCAATGCTTTACAGGAAAATAATTATTGCCGAAACAGGAGCATTAATTTCGTCTTTTTCAATTTTAATGTATGGTAACGGACTATCGGTTTTTGCAAACATTATATCATTAAGTCTAATTGCCGGTTTAACAATAAATCAGAAAAGTTCAGTAATTATAGCAGTCATTAATTCCTTATTTTCTTATGGTTCATCAATTGTATTTATGTTTATAGACCTTGTAAAACGCAGAAAATCAAGTCAAAGTTCGATTAATAAACGTGCAATCTGGTCAATTGTAATTCCTGTTTTTATAACAATCATTTTCTTTTTCATTTATCAGGGTGCAAATCCGGTTTTTTATGAATATACTAAAGAAATTAACCTTGATTTTATAAGCTTTACTTGGGTTTTATTTACAATAAGTGGGCTTTTATTAATGTATGGCGTTTTATATATGAAAAATATTGAAGGAGTTAATCGTTTGGAAAATAAGCTTGGAAATAACCTTAATTCAAGTAATTATATTGACAAGCAAAATGAAATTTTTGGGCTAAAAATCAATATTAAAACTGAACAATTTTCGGGTGTACTTCTTCTAACAATGTTAAATATTCTAATACTTACTATGAATATTTTCGATTTAAACTTTTTTGCAACCGGAAGTATTCCAGAGGGAATTACATATTCCGATTTCCTTCATCAAGGTATTGGACTTCTGATTTTGTCGATAATTATCGCTATTTCAATTATACTTTTTTATTTCAGAGGTGCTTTGAATTTTGAAAAATCTAAACTTTTAAAAGTTCTTGCTTTGCTTTGGATTGCACAAAATGTTATAATGATTTTGTCAAATATTTACAGAAATAATCTTTATATCGAAGAATATACACTTACATACAAACGAATAGGCGTTTATGTTTACTTGATTCTGGC
>MENC01000185.1:5054-8238 GCA_001768155.1 Bacteroidetes bacterium GWA2_30_7 | reverse complement strand
AAATGTAACCTGTTGAAAAAGAATTTAATCCAACGCTATCGGCACTTTCTACAATAACTTTTCCAGCTAAAAAGGCTTCTTTTAATGGATACCAAAAAATTCTAGGAACCATTGCAGGAACAGTTATTGCCGAATTTGAACCATAAATATTAAAATAATCAGTTTGTGTAGTTATTTTTGCAGGACTAAATCCACCTACTGCAAAACCACCTTTGCTTCCGGTTGCTTTAGCTACATCCCCTTCTTCGATATAAACTCTAACGCTGTCGGGTGTAACTCGAAGATATTCATTAGTATTTGTTCCTTTTGCCGGGCTAAAACCACCTACTGCAAATCCGCCTTTACTTCCTGAAGCTTTTACAAAAGGGTCGTCGTAAACATTTATTCGAACACCTTGTTCATATACAACAAATACGGTGTCTCCTTGTGAATTTATTACACTAAATATTACATCATTATTTATTGCTATTGAATCGTTCTTAACAACTAATTTACTTGTAGGGGTAATTTCTCCTATACCTACTTTACCTTTGTTATAATAAATGTCATTTGAATTTGTTTTCCATAAACTTGAGTCGGCAGAACCGGATTTTTCGGAATAAAGTGCATACGGAACTGAAAGCAACTGAGCTACTCCCATCATTTGATAATTTGTACCTCCAAGCTCATCAAATTCTGTTTTAATAAAATAACTATTTGCTCCCCAATTAATATTATTAAAATTCCCACCGGTAACAGAACCTTCCCCAATATTCAAATTTACCAAACCAAATTCATTTGTTTGAACACTATGTGTTTCTTCATATACAGACGAGCCGGTTGTTGACCCTGAAAGTAAATTAATTCTGAGACTAACATTCTGATTTTGAATAATCAGTCCTGAACTATTTCTGACTACTGCCTGATACTTGAATAGTTTTGGGGCTTGGGCAAATAAACTTCCTGATATTATACAAGTAATAATAAAATTTAAAATAGATTTTTTCATAATAATACTTTATTTAATTTTAGTTTTATAAAAGTCCAAATTGCACGTACATAATTTGAGTTATTCCTTGTCTCAATCAGGTGTTTTCACCTGATTGGTTTAATGTTTTGTAAGGGACTATCCTTTCCAACCTAACCCCAACCCTTCCCAAAGTGATGGGGGAAAGATTGCTACTACTAATAAAATTGTGGATATGGTAATTGTAAATTTTCTCATAACTGTTTTATTTAATTGATTAATATTTTAACACTTTTTAAAGACTGCTAATATAGTTAAAGGTTTCTTAATATCTTATTCCCTTAAAATTCTGATTTATTTGTATTTTGTTCTGAATTTAATTATTTTCTATTAGTGTAAGCTCTTATGAACATTGATATTTATTTAAATAAATTTAAGAATAAAAAGAGTTCAAAATATCTTACTAATGCAAACTTTTAGATAATTTTATTATCTATTTTTCTGCTATTATGTCAAATAATTTGTGCATTTCATCAATATAATGTTGAAGTATGTCAAATTTTATATTTTATCTCCTTCTGATTACTCCGATTTAAGCAAATTTTTATCTGTGTAGAAATAAGAGATGCCACCTTTTTAAAAGGTGGCATCTCTTAGGAAGGTGAACCGTCTAAAGTAGTATTTTCAATTCAATTTCAAATTTATTTTAGCAATTTTATATCAAATAATTATTACAATTCGTCAATGTGAAATAGCATTACGTCAATTTTATTGATTTCTGCTTTCACATTTACCACATAGAATCATAGAAACATAGATTTCACATAGCTTATAAATCCCAAATCCTAAATCCCAAATTCTTTAATTCTTTTTTCAGAATAAACCAGAATAGAATTATCAATTTGTTTTTTTATATCCTTCCATGTTACATTAATAAGCATTTTGGGCATAAATCTTTTATCAGCCATTTCATGAAGTTTCAACCCTTCAAGAATCGTTCTGTCTGACATTAACTGGTCTGGATATTTAGTTTTATATAAATCTATTATAACTTCTAAAGAAAATTCTTTCAGCAAAAAAGCTATATCGGTATAGTCTTTCTTTTCATACCTCGCATATTCGGCTGAACATAAAAAAGTATTTAATTTCATTGGAATTATATCTTCTTTAGAAGCCAATCGAATACCCTCCTCTATAACAGGAGGTCTGATAAATTTTGTATTCCAGTCTATTATATCAGTCTTAATTTCATTAATAAAAACGCTTAGTCCTTTTCCCATCGGGCTATTAATTTTAAAACCTTCTTTAAGTTTTTTACCAAATTTCTTTTTAAGCTCTGTATGAATAGCTTTGTAATTATTTTTTTTATCAGAAAATAAATCTATATCTACAGAAATTCTATGACCAATTTGGAGTGCCAATGCAGTTCCACCAACTAATCGGTGGTTCTTTAAGATTTCCAATTCCATAAGAGCATGTAAGCACTCTAATAATTCAGTATGAACGGTCTCTTTTCGGAGCATTTGAAATCAGTATAATTTAAGTTAAAAATAGCTCTGGCAAGCAAAATGGAGCGATTTGGCAGGTAATCATTTGTTGTTTGCATAGTTTTTTTTACGAAATCAAAACCATAATAATTAATCACACTGTAAACTTCGTCTAATGTACCCCTGTCAAACACTCTGGTTATAACTGCTTCGTAAGATTCCTTAAAATCAATTTCAGATATTTCAACATCCCAAAAAGTTCGTTTTGATATTTCGGGTAATTCTTTCATCTGTTTATGTTTTTTTTCATACCACAAAGACTCAAAGACACTAAGTTGCACCAATTTAACAATTTAACAATGCAACAATATAACAATTTATCTTTTTCATAAATATCTTAAAAAATCTGTGTCAAATGATTTCATCTGTTTCATTCTTCAAAATTAGAACTAATATTTTTGAAAAGAAAAATAAAACTTCAATTTGTTTCGTATTAAAAATTTGATTACTTAAAAATAACACGCTTGAAGGTTGCAAAGCCACGCTTCAAGGTGTTATGAATTTGTGGATTTGATTATAAATGGTAACTACTTTTCAAGCACAATTTTTTTAATAATTATTTCTGAATTAAAGTGTAAATGAACGTAATACATTCCACTTTGTTTGTCAGAAAAATCAATAACTGATTCAAAATTATCTGAATAATAAACCCTTTCGCCTAATACATTAAATATTTCTAATGATTCAACTT
>MENC01000185.1:0-5003 GCA_001768155.1 Bacteroidetes bacterium GWA2_30_7 | reverse complement strand
GTCTGTTTGTTTTAAGCGAAAATATGACAACCCCGAAAATTCCTTTGGATATGTAAATAAATAATTAAGTATTTCGTTTGATTCACCAGCTCCATCAACCTTACCTACTATTTGCCAATTTTTATTATCACCGCTTTGCTCGATTGTAAAATAATCGCTGTTTAATTCAGATGCTGTAGTCCAATTTAAAATTATTTTTCGATTATTGCAATTGGCTGTAAATGAAAGCAATTCAATGGGAAGTGGTGCATCTTCTCTTACTAAAATGTATGGCGAAAACTCTGTAAGCCCGGAAGCTGTAACCGAATTAATACCAGTAGTTGAGCCGGCTGTTTCTACAGAAGTAACACTACCAGAAATTCCACCCCGTCCATCATTCCAGATAGTTCCGTTCCAATGTTGAAATGCAAGAATATCAGTTGGAGAAGAAATCGTATTTTCTGAACCTATGTACGAAAGGGTTAATGTTACAGCCGGAATTGTTGAGCCTAAAGAAGAACTAAAATTCCACCATCTATCAATGGCTGTAGTAGTTTCATCTCCAACGCCTGACATAGATGTTACGCCTGTTGTCCAAGGTTGGTTATCATTTAATGCTGTTGCTCTTGTTGAAATTGAAATATTTCCGGGACCTGTGCCTGAACCTGTAAATGTAACTGGAATATAATCTCCCGATGTTGTTCCAAATGGAAAAACATGAGCATCAATGTTAGTTCCGATATTCCATTGTAAAATACTCGGGTTATCTGCCGTTTGAGTTTCGCTTACAATTAAACCGTTATTGCGTGTAATAGCATTTGCAGATGGATTTAAAACAGTAGCGGTTAAACTGTTCAGATTAAATTTTCCATTATCTAATGTAATTGTATTTGATATTGTAATAGGTTGAATCTGATTAATTCCCGCTCCGGTATTATTTATAAAGAGATTGTAAAATGTAGTGGGAGCACTGCCTCCAATATTTTGAACAGCAGTTCCATCAAAAGTAACTGTTCTGGTTCCGGCAATAAACGGTGTTGGGTCTGTGCTGTTATTAACCCAATTACCTGCAAGGTTGATGTCGAAAGTGGCGGCATCTAAATTTGCTGTCCCTGAAATAGTTAAATTTTTTTCAACATCAATATTTCCATTTAATGTTTTTGTTCCGCTACCCGAAAAAGTAATATTTTGATAATCTGCTCTTGATGAAACAGTTTGTGTTCCTGCTGCATTGTAATCAATGGTAGATGCTGTGGATAAATTTATAGCTGCAACGGTATTTGCAACAGAAGTATTTGCAGCTCCCGAAAATCCATCAGGGTCATCGGTTTTGAATGTACCCTTAACCTTTACATATCCTGAACTACCTGAACCTGAAATTTGGTTGGTATTGGCAAGATTTAAAATACTTGCATCGTCAATGTACAGAGTATCTGCATTTGTGGGCAGGTTAATTGTAAAATTAGTTACTCCGGTTAAATCAACATTAGATGTATTTTCAATACTAAATACTGGTGTATTGCTTTGGTTTCCACCTAAAAATGAAAATGAATTATCGTCATATACCGAAAGGGTAGTTATTAAAGATTGTGTTTCAGAATTTGAAAATGTAGGACTGACACCGTTTTTAAAAGTTATCTTTCCTATTGTTGCAGATGCTCCGAAATCTAAATTTACAGTTGGTGTTGCCTGAGTGCTACCATCGAAAATTAAAATATCACTATTATCTGAAATTGTTCTGGTTGGTGTCCAATTAGTTGGTGTTGACCAATTTCCGCTTGCAACATTCCATATGTAAGATGATGTTGAACTATTACTGTTAAATCCAAAACCATCGGCAATTCCTCCATAAAAAACAGTATTGTTTACAGCTGCATCGGGTTGAATATAACTTAAATTAGTAAACCCATCAGCATTACCTCCATAAAAAACTGTGTTGTTTAAAGCTACATCTGGTTGAATGTAACTTAAATTTGAAAAACCATCAGCATCGCCTCCGTAAAAAACTGTGTTGTTTAAAGCTATATCTGGCTGAGTGTAGGTTAAATTTGAAAAACCATCAGCATCGCCTCCGTAAAAAACAGTATTGTTTAAAGTTGCATCTGGTTGAATATAGCTTAGGTTTGAAAAACCATCAGCATCGCCTCCATAAAAAACAGTATTATTTAAAGTTACATCTGGTTGAATGTAACTTAAATTTGAAAATCCATCGGCATTGCCTCCATAAAAAACTGTATTATTTACAGCAACATCGGGTTGAGTATAACCATTTACAGAAAAACCGTCGGAATTGCCACCATTAAAAATTGAATTGTTTACAGCAACATCTGCTTGAGTATAACTACTAACGATAAAACCATCGGCATCGCCTCCATAAAAGATTGCATTGTTTTGAGCAATTATGTTTTCAAAACAAAATGAAAAGATAAAAATTACGAGAGAGAAATATTTTATTGTATAATTTTTCAAATGTTTAAATTTAAGTTCATTTGCAAAGAGGGTTAAGGTTAGGAGTTTGAAATTGGCTACACAATAAAATCTTAAATTTCTAAATCCTAATTCCTAAATCTTAATTCCTAAATCCTGTGTTCAAGATTTGGTCATAAATGTTATATCTTATTATGGTGCTATGCGACAACCACGTCCACCAAAATCATTAGAACGAGATGTAGATACTGAAGCACCGTATAAACGATGATGAATAGCTGAATAAATACCAGACCAACTACCACCACGAAAACCAGCTCCTATAGCATCAGTAGTTGGCCAACTCGAAACATTTGCATCGCCACTTGAATTAAGTATTCCATCGCCGTTGTTTCCTATAAACGACCTTCCTGTTGCATTACCAAATGTTATTGGTCTTTCATACACGTTTCCCGTTAGTTCCATAACTCCATAATATGAGCCTCCCGAATTTTGTCTGTTAGTAGCTCCTTGTGCAAAATTTCCAACACGCATTGGACCCTGAACTCCAAGGTTATTACATATACAGTTAGCACCTGCATTAGTTGCATATTCATTGTTATAACCACTATTAGAAACCCCTGTTGCACCAGTTACGGTTGTATTTCCCCAGGCATACTCATTATACACCGCAGAAAGATTGCTCCCCCTGCATGCTTTTTCGAATTCAAATTCAGTAAAAGGTCGTAATCCCGACCAATCAAGATAAGCTGCTAAATCAGCCCACTTTAACCAGTTGCAGGCTATATTTTGTCCATCGTCAACATTGTTATAAATAGCATCTACATTAAGTTCGCAAGCATAAACGGCAGGTTGATTATTGTCAACTCCTGGTGTTAAAACAGATATTCCATTTCTGTAAGTATTATACAAAGCACTTGTTCCTGCGGCTGAACTTGGTGCAACTACAGTTCGTGTTGCTTGTTGAGTATAAGTTAATTTATTAAGACATTCAACATATTGTTCTTGTGTAATTTCGTACTTCATCATATAAAAAGCATTATATCCTTTTGGAAATTCAGCAGGAATAGGTCCTCCCATATCACCACTACTCGGATAAGTATTTTCATAAGTCAGATAACCGTTTGTATTACCTACATTAATTACTCCTTCTGAAGTTATAAAATAACCTTGTATAGATGGATAAGTCCAACATTCACCATAAAATCCACCAAAACCAACATAAAAAGAACCTTGTGGTATATACACCATTTCAATAGCAGAAACAGAAATTTCAACAAGGTCGGCGTCAAGTAGTCCGTCAACACCATAATTCCATTGTAATTGTGCAGCTGTCCACGAAATATTTCCAATACCATCAGCATTTCTGTACATAAAAACGCCTTTTCCATCTGAAGGTGTAGTAATAGTTGAACCTGTTGGTGTTGTGTGTCCGCTTGTATTTAAAGTAGCATGATTCCAAGCAGTTGAGGTTTTTAAACGCCATTTCACAAAAATCCAAGCTGCATCCCAGTTACTTTCATAAGTAGATGTACGCCAGGAGTTGCTCCAACTTATGTCGAATTGTACTAAAGTGTAATCAGAAGAAGTGTTTTGTCCGGTTAGGGTAACATTTGTAACACTGATGTTGTTGGAAAAACAAAATGTTGTAATTCCAATTATTAGATAAAGTGTGAAGATAAATTTTCTCATATTGATAATTATTTAGTTATAAAAATTTGATTTCTTAAAAATAACACGCTTGAAGGTGGCAAAGCCACGCTTCAAGGTGTTATTTTTTAGCTGAAACATTAAGCATTTCATTTATTTTTGAAACCTGTGCTTTTAAAATCTCAACTTCAGTTTGTAGCTGTGAGTTTGAGGTTTCAAGTTTGAGGTTTGAGGTTTCAAGTTTTTGGTTTGTGGCTTTCAGGATGTCAATCATTTGTTGTTGTTCCTGAACTGCTTTTACCAAAGGAACTGTAAACTCTGCATAACGCAAACCGTAATAATCTTTTTCGTTTTTGGGTTTATCAACTCCGCTGAAATCGTAACCCAAATCGTTAGCTGCTTTTTCTACTTCCTGAGCTATAAATCCGGTTTGTAACATACTGCCTTTTATTTTTTCGGCATCTTTTAATCTTAAACTATCGGGTGTTTGAAGGACTTCTGCAATAGCATCCATATTTAAGTGATAAGTTACAGGTCGTAGTTTTATTATGAAATCCAATCCTGGTACACTTTCGTTAATATCTTTTTTGAAACGTTTATCAGAAACATTTGTCCAATTGGCAAAACCGCCAATATCGTTAACTGATGCATTCCCAAGTCTTACCTGATTGCTTGCCGTAATATCGGTTGCATTTCCCAAAGCTGTTGAATTGGTAAATGATGTTCCATTGCCAAATGAATTTGTACCAATTGCTGTATTGTAGCTACCATCAGTATTTGCCAAAAGTGCATTTACTCCAAAAGCAACGTTTGCAATACCACTAAGGTTTGCTGGAAGTGTATTTTGACCTGAGGCGGTATTGTAAGCTCCTGTTTGGTTTAGTTTTAATGCTTCGTTACCTATAGCTGTGTTATTAATACCATTGGTTGTTGCGGTAGGATTATTT
>MENC01000184.1:9063-12530 GCA_001768155.1 Bacteroidetes bacterium GWA2_30_7 | reverse complement strand
CCCGTTTCGCTGTTTCGCTTATTTTTTCATTAAATGATTTAACGGCACTATACAAACCAAAATTATTTAAGATATGTGGACTTAAAAGATTCGATATTTCTTTAATTGAAGTAATAGCCTCATTTGTAACAATATCGAGATTTTCGATTATTTTCTTTTGTTTCGCTTCATCATTCGATTGCTTTAATCCGCTGATTAACATCTTAATTGATGATAAAAGTGGACCTAAACCGTCGTGAAGTTCTTTTGCAAAATGTTTTCGTTCTTTTTCTTCGGTTTTAATTATTGCTCTTAAAATTCTTTTTTCGGAAGTTGACCTTATTTGGTCGAGCATTTCTAACGATTTGAAAATTCTTTTTATATAAAATATTCCAATAAAAAAAACTATCGAAACTATTATTCCAATCCAATTTGAAGTTGAGTCAATTATCAGCTTGTTTTCAGATTTAAAAAATGGGTAAAGTTCCTGTAATCTTCTTATTGCCATCAATACTAAACCTATTGAGACAAGTATCCACGCTGAATTATATTTAGTACGTTTAATTAATGAAATAGCTATAATAGCAGAAATAAATTGCAGAATAATTGAAATAATCAGGGAAATAGTAATCAGCATATATTTATTTTCCTCAAAAATACATTGTTAAAACATGAATTTTTAATAAAAATGGAAAAAATTGTCAAGAATTAAATTTTAATGGTCAACATAATCCAAGCCCAATCAGTATATTTCTGATAATCTCCACCTTTAATTATTGCTAATGTTTTTTTAGCCAACATTGTAGAGTAACCGCACTGCAAAGTTGTCATATCGTTTATTTTATAATCTATCGAAAAATCTATTTCCGAACCTAATTGTTTGTTTAAAGTTACAATGTTGGTTTTTTCGGTTTTATCTATCAGTTTTCCAGAAAGTTGAAAGTTGTGATATGCAAGACTTGTTGTGATTTTTGACGATAATTTATATTTCAACTGTCCGTAATAATCTATAAGTCCGCCGCCAAGCGTATGTTTGTCAATTTCAGTGAAATAGTCCATTAATCCTAAAAACCTATGTCCCATGCCGTATAAATTGCTGAAAGCATTCTTTTTGGTGTTTGCAGTATCTGTTTCGTCGTTACCCGAAAAATAAGCTATTGCTATAAATGCATCCATTTTTTTTGTTAAAAAATAACCTGCTTTTGCAGAAAAGAAATATGCGTTAATATCCTTACCTTTAACATCTTTGCCAAATTGATAATATCCTGATAAATCGGCATATAATCCAATAGAATCGCTCTTGTAGTTAATATTTCCACCGCTCGTTGAACGAATATATAAAATTTTTTCGCTTTTATCTTTCTGATTTCCATCGGCAATGCTTATGACGGAAGTTTTTAAATTATTATTTAATTTGTAAGAAAGCCATAAATATGACAATGATTTATAGTATTTTACAGGATAATTGCTTTCAAAATATTTTTCGACATCATTATTATATGCCAAACCAAGATGAGCCTGAAAATCAGATTTTTTATATTTTAATATCGCAACATCGTGAGTAGCACCTACATTATTCCAATTATTTATTGATAGTAAACGTTCATCGTCGTAATTTAATTCCTGTCTTCCGGCTTTGATTGCAAAACCTGATTTCATATTTAATTCAGCCCATGCTTCATACAATAAAATACTTGCAACATCATCTTTGTTTTTAACTTCGCCCCAAACTCTAACATCCTGAACAGAAATCTGTGTGCTAATATTATCTTTTTCAAATGCAAATTTTATTCTGCTTCGCTGCGAGGTTAAATATGCAGGTTTTGAAGCCGAATCTCGTAAAGTTTTATACCCGTTGCGATATTCAAAACGAGGTCTTAATTCGCAACTGAATTTTGACTGTGCATACAAATTTGTTAATTCTGTAATAAGCACAAATGCTAAAATAAATAAATTTGTTTTCATAACCTTTACATTTATAATATTCTTGTTTAATAAATATTCTTTAAGAGTAGAATTTTCTGAAATAAATTCTGAAAGAGATGCCACCTTTTCAAAAGGTGGCATCTCTTTTCTATAAATTCTAATTGTAATATCCTTTCAGATAAGCTTTAGTTTTTTCCATTTTGGGATTTTCAAAAAATTCCTGAGCTTCGCCATGTTCAATTACTTCGCCCATGTACATAAAAACTACATAATCGGCTATTCTGCGGGCTTGGCGTAAAATATGTGTAACCAACACAATTGTATAATGTTGTTTTAGTTGCATAAATTTTTCCTCAATTGCCTGGCTCGATATTGGGTCTAATGCAGAAGTTGGCTCATCGGCAAGAATAAATTCAGGGTCAACTGCCAAACCTCTTGCCAGACACAATCTTTGTTGCTGACCTATTGAAAGACACGATGCAGGGTCTTTTAATCTGTCTTTTACTTCGTCCCAGATATTTGCCTGACGTAAATAATGTTCGACACGTTTATTAAGATATTTTTTCTTTCGTCTTCCGCTTATTCTCAGTCCGTAAGCAATATTATCGTAAATACTCATTGGAAGCGGATATGGTCGCTGCGAAAGAAAACCCATATTTTTTCTGATTAATGAAATATCAGTTTTTGAGGTAAAAATATTTTCGTTATTAATAATGACTTCACCGTCAATTTTTACTTTTTCGTTTAAGTCGGTCAGGCGATTAAAGCATTTCAGCAAAGTAGTTTTTCCGCAACCCGACGGACCTAAAATTACTGTAATTTTATTTTCTGGAATTGACAAATTAATATCCTTTAGAATATGTTGTTTATCTATATGCAGGTTTAGATTATTTACCTTTATTGATGACTTATGTTCCATGTTTAGAATTTTATATTATGTTTTTTGTATTTTCTTACAAGAAATCTTGATATTACGCTTATAATAAGAATAATAACCGTGAGTACTACCGCCGAAGCAAATGCCCGATTTTTAACTTCAGGGACTGGTGAAGAAAGTTGAAAAAATATCGAAAGAGGCAGTGTTGTAGCAGGTTGATTTAATGAAGTTGGTATTGAATCGGTAAATCCTGTTGTAAATAAAACTGAAGCAGCATCGCCGATTGCTCTTCCAAAAGATAATAAAACTACAGTTATTACTCCAGGAAAACATTGCTTCAAAAAAACTTTATAAGCAGTTTCCGATTTTGTTGCTCCGAGCGATAATGAGGCTTCAAGCAAACCTGTTGGAACTGTTTTTAAGACTTCATCTATTGCTCTGATTATTATTGGGATTATAAAAAGAGTAACGGTTATAATTCCAGCCAATAATGAAGTTCGTATTCCAAAATAAATCATTACCGAAAACCCAAAAGCTCCATAAACTATTGATGGTATTCCCCAAAGTAAATCGAGAAAAAAACGCACTGAATTAACTATTTTTTTATGTTTGTTAAGGTGGATATTCATGTATAATGCAACAGGCAAACCAATTGCCACTGCGAATATTGTTGAGAAAAATGCCA
>MENC01000184.1:7142-9013 GCA_001768155.1 Bacteroidetes bacterium GWA2_30_7 | reverse complement strand
TAATTAATGTAGATAAATACATTAATATTTTAAAGAATCGTTCTTCTACTTTTTTTAAATTCATTGTTTATTTTTTTTGCCACAAAGACTCAAAGACTCAAAGTTTTATCTTTTATAACTTATACATCTTTCCAAATTAATCAAATAAATATTTTAGTTACAAATCATATATAAAAACCTTATTTTTTTACAAGCAACCTTAGTAGAAATCAATAAATGGTTACGATTTTACCTTATTACCTTATTTTAATCGCTCAATAAGGGAATAAGGTAATTTTTCGTATGCTATATTTTCTACTAAGGTTAAAAAAATAATGAATAAGGTTTTAAAATTTATTTTGGAAAGATGTCTCTTATACCTTATACCTTTATACCTTCTTTATAACTTAGACCTTTATACCTTCTTTATAACTTATACTTTTATACCTTATACCTTTATCCCTCATTTAAACTTTTTTTCGTACTTAATAATTGCCATTCTTGAAGCAAAATTGAATATTAACACAACCGCAAAAAGTATAAATGCCGCAAACATTAAAGCCGAATCGTACATTGGAATTGACATCATTTCTCCATAATTATTTGCAATTAATGCCGGAAGTGGATAACCCGGCTGAAAAACATTTGTAGGTATTTTTATTACATTTCCAACAACCATCAATACTGCGATTGTTTCGCCGAATGCTCTCGAAACGCCAAGTCCAAAAGCAGAAATTATTCCCGGATATGCCTTTTTGATAACTACATATTTTATTGTTTCCCATCGGCTTGCTCCAAGCGAAAGTGAAACTTCGGTAAGTTCTACCGGAACAGCTTTGAAAATTTCTATTAAAATATTTAAAATAAAAGGAATTATCATAACCGAAAGTACTATTGCGCCAGCTAAAATGCTGTAACCCGATGTGTTGATATTAAAAATTGGAGCAATATAATCTGACACCAACGGTACAATAATTAAAATGCCCCATACACCGTACACCACCGATGGAATTCCTGCAAGAATATCTATTACAGGGTGCATAATATTTAGAATTCTGCTTTTTCCATATTGGGTTAAAAGTATTGCCGATAAAAGGCAGATTGGTGCTGAAAATAATAAAGCCAGAACTGTAACCCATAATGAGCTGATAATAAATGGAAGAAATCCAAATTTTGCTTTTGTAGGAAGCCATTCTGATGTAAAAAGTAAATCGAATAGCGAAACTTTATCGAACAAAAACCTTGATTTAAAATACAATCCGATTGCCATTAAAAAAGGCATGATTATAATAAACACAAAACATAACAACATCCATTTAGTGTGAATGTTATTTATTATTATCCTGTTAAGTTTATATAGATTTAATTTTCGGAGTATTTCTAACATTATTTGCTGATTTTTTTCAATTCCTCTTTAATTTTTTCTTCCGACAATTGCACATAACCACCCTCATTTACAAATTTTTGACCATCGGTTAAAATCCATTTAACAAATTCAATAACAAGTTCGTTTTGAGTTTTGCCTTTGGTTACAAAATAAAGGTCTCTTGCCGGTGGTGATGGATATTTATTGTTTTTTACTGCACTCATTACACTATCCAGATTATCGTAGAAATCTTCATCAACATCAATTAATCCATTATTATTCAAATCAATAGGAACAACTTCTATACCTTCATATTTTTTTCGGGAAGTTATATCATAAACATAGATTATGTTATTGAATCCTATAGAGTTATTGTCTTTTTTTACGGCATCAGCCATACCAGGGTCGCCAAATACTCCAATTCCTGTAAGGTCTTCTTGTTTTTTGTCTAAATATAAAGCCCACATTTCGGCAGCACCACAAGCGTCAGACCTATTATAAACATTGATTTTTTCTTTAGAACTTG
>MENC01000184.1:5048-7126 GCA_001768155.1 Bacteroidetes bacterium GWA2_30_7 | reverse complement strand
GCATCTTTTGTTAATGCAATTTTCCATGCACCTTGAGTTTCTTCTTCCTTATTGACATCTCTTGATAACATACCTATATCAACCATTCCCGAAAGTACATCAGTCATACCTTTTCCGGCACCACCGGCTGATATATCAATTTTAACATCGGGATTTAGCTTTTTAAATTCCTCAGCCCATTTTACCGCCATCGGATAGAGTGCAAAAGCACCTGAGATACTTAAAGTTCCCGATAATTTTGTTTCGTTTGATACTTGTTCATGTTTCGTGCTACATCCTGAAAGAATGTAAATTAGAATTGCTCCAATTAATGCGAATGTTATTTTCTTGTCCATGATTATTATTTCTAAATTTTTCACAGACAAAAAAACATAACATAAACTTTGCGATAAACAGCTTAAAAGCTTAAAATAAAAAATCTTAATACTGTTAGTTTAAAACCTGATAGTGAAGTACGTCTAAAAGCGAATGATTTATAACTTTTGTATAATAAATGAAAATGGTTTGATAGTGCTAAATAGTTGCAGTTAAAATTAGTTAATTAATCTCCAAGTATGAAGATGAGTTTAAAATAGATTTACAATTTAAAAAAAAAGAGTTGCAAAATATTGCAACTCTTAAAATATTTAATTTAATTTATTTTTTAATATTACCACAAACTTTTATAAGTTACATTTTGCGGTTGTCCGTTGCCATAAGCAACTCCAATATCGCGGTATGCTTTAATTCTTTCACTTTCTTGAGCTTGTTCTTTTAATGTATAATTCCATTCACGAGTATCGAGTTCTTTAACTCTTGCAGCAATTTTGGTGGAAAGTGCTTTCACTTCGCCGAAACAAGCAGCTTCAGGTTCAATAGTTGAAAGAATAGTTCCAGCTTGATTTGCGGCATCAACAGTTTGATTTGCAGCCCATAAATTGCTAGCTTCTGTCAGTTTTAACTTACAATCTCTATCAATTTGTTGTTTATAAATAGGTGCAACTGCATCCATACATTTGTTATAACAATCGGCACAAACATCTGGTACACTTGTTAATTTCCAGATTGCTTCCTCAAATTTATTTTGACTTGCAAGTGTTTTTGCATCTTTAATTATGAAATCACATTGTGAATTGAAATATTCTATAATCTTGTTTTTTCCTTTTTCAATAAAAGCCTGATAACCAGGGTCGCTTGTTTTAATGTTTTTCAAAGCACTCATGTATGCTTTTGTTTCATTAACGTCAACTCCTTTAACTGTAGTAGAGTAACTTGCAAAGCTTTTTCCTTCAAAACCGTCACCAATATATAAGGTAACATCAAGTGTATAAGCTTGCATTGGTGGAGCAGTTGTAGTCAAGTCTTTTGTTAAAACTGTAACATTTGCAGTCATAATAAATCTCGAACTAAAAGGACTTCCGCTCATTCCATTAGATGTGATGATTTGTTTTAGTTTGTTTTCAAGATTTTTTCTTGCTGCTTCTGGCATTCCTTCAATTTGTTCGGGAACCCATGCTGTAAGAGCCAATCTGCCTTTGTCGTCCATTTTAGCACCTGAGTTTTGAGCTTGAATAGTGTAACTACACGCTATAAAAGCTAAAACAATAAAAAATATTTTTTTCATGTTAATCTTTTTAAATTATTAATTATTTATCTCCTAATACTATAACAGCCTGACCAAGACCTTTCATCATAAGCTTATTTGTGATACTATATGGAGGTTCTTTTAAAAATTTCTGTAAACCTTTTGCAAACCCTCTGGTATCTTGAGCTTTACCGGCAGCATCGTAAAGAGGAATACGTACTTGTTCAAAAAGCATCATATTAGTAGTTGCATCAGAAGTATTAAACTTTCCTTTTACGGTATTATCTGTCATCCAACTTTCGATAATTGCAGATAATTCTTTGCCATCATATTCTGATTCTAAATCGCCATCCCAAGAGTCAAATTTTTTCACTCTAATTATTACTTCACGACCGTTTGCTCCCATATCTTCGAAATGTGCCTGAAGTGATGCGTTGAAGTTATCGAGATGTGCAAGAACTGCTTCTTCTAATAAAACTGGAATTTCTGCAGAAAACGATGGTGCACCTGTTCC
>MENC01000184.1:0-5033 GCA_001768155.1 Bacteroidetes bacterium GWA2_30_7 | reverse complement strand
ACTTTTTTAAGTTTATCAATTGGGCTTTCGGCTACACTTGCTCCACCTTTGCTTGTAAGCATTGCATCTTCGGCACTTTCTGATTCTAAAGATTTAATTGCCGATTCCATGTTTTTCAAAGGAAATCCTCTTTCAGCCATTAAACCATTAATTTTACTGATTACATTTATTAAATCAGCATTTTCTTGAAGAGCTTTTTTATAATCTGGAATTTTTACTTTAGTTCCTTGATTATCAAACTCCATCATATAGCCATTGGTATTGCACCAAACATCGCTGGGTACCACCATAATAGTTGGCTTTTTAGCTTGAGAAAAAGCTGAATTTAAACCTAGCAGCATAAAAGCGGCTAATAATACTGTACTAAAAATCTTTTTCATGTTGTTTAATTTTAAATTTAAGATAAATTATTTGTTTTAATTAATTGTTATGGTTTTTTTGTCTCTTCGGGTTCTTTAAGTATAAACAGAAACTGTCCGCCTTCGTCGCCGCTATCTTTTATTGGCTGAAAGTTAGGTGTTTGTTCTGAATTATTAACGATTGGAATTTTAATGTTTTCGTAAAGTTGGCTTGCATCAAAATATTTGTTTGCATTTGTGTTAAGTGATTTTAACAAGTAATATGCAAAAACCGAGTGTCCGTCTCTACCACCGTCCATTACAGGTTCAATTCCGCCCGAAGAAATTGCTTTTCGAGATGGTAAATTATATACTTTTTGATAATACTTTTCGGTGTTTTCATAAGGAAATGAAACTGTTTTCCCTCTGAAAATATCACCACTAAAACAAGCATCGGAAATTAAAAGTGTGTGATTTGATTTAATTCCTCCCAAAAATGTTTGAATATCATTATTGGAAATATAATTTGAAGTAGAGAGCTTGGCAGCATCTACAGGAACCCAGTAACCCTTATTAAGTTCCTGTTTGAAATCGCCATGTCCGGAATAATAAATCAACACGTTATCTTTGGATTTTACGTTTTGCACTAACCATTCAAATTCTTGTATAACATTGTCTCTTGTAGCCTTTTCGTTATAAAGAGTGTGAAAAGTATTAAAGCGATATTTTGATTTTAATAAACTCTCTACGGCTTTAGCATCTGCAACCGCATTTTTAAGTTTGGGCCACTCTCCCTGATAATTATCAATACCTATTATTAAAGCATAATAATTTCCTATTTCCATTTCTTTTTTTGCTGTCGAAACATCAAGCCCTTTCAGCGGGTCGCCACGATATTGAGGCTCTTCTGTAGTGGTTGATTCAGTAGTAGTTGATGCAGAATTATTTGTAGTAGAAGTACTTGTTGAAGAAGTGTTTTGAGATGATGATGAAGAACTGGATTTGATAATATTATCTTCAACCATTTTAGCTTTTAAATCGGCTCTTAAAACACGTACAATTAAAGCATAAGTTTCTTGTGAGCCTGCTTTTTGCCTGTCTTTTATAACTTCAAAATGATATTTTGAACCATCTTTAGGTGAGCAAAACTTGTCGTACTCACCGCCATCGGTAAAAAATTTATTGAAATAATCTTCATACTTTTCTTGAGCATTTACTTCAAATATAACAGGTTTTACATTACAATCGGGTTTGCCTTTTTTAATTCCATTAAATAAAACATCTCTGACTGCATTTTTTTTAGCTTGTTCGATTGCATCTTCACGATTTCTTCCGCTTCCCCACGACTTAACAGTTTGTGAACCGTCAAGTTCAACTCCAAGACATTCGGTTTCGTAAGTATAGTAACCTCCAATACTTTTCTGAGCAAAACCTGAAATAGTGGTTGTACTTAAAAAAAGTACTATTATTGAAAAAAATAAATTTTTATTTTTCATAAGGTTAGTATTTAGAATAAACCACCATCTAAACCTTTAATTATTCCGGCAGCTTCTAAATCTTTTCTAAGATTATCTTTCAAAACCGAAACAACAACTCCAACTTTATATTCTTTTCCAATTTTAACAATATCGCCTGCTCCAACAGCTCCATCATTAGATTCGTTTACAAACTTCATATATTTTCCGCCATCAGCAAAAAATTCTTTGAAAAAATCTGCTTTCTCTTCTTCTACAGCAGGATTGTTTGTAAGAGGTTTTTGAGTGCAACCTGCACCAGCTCCTGAAAATCCTTTAAAAATTATACCATGAACAGCATTCTTTTTTGCTTGTTCCATTGCAACGTTTGGTTTTTTAGAATATGACCAAACTTTAATTAAATATGAGCCTGCTGCTCCTGTTGAAACACATTCAACTTCGTATCTCCAGTTTTCGGTATCTTTATCTGCTTTTTTGCCGGCTTGTGCCGAGGCAGTAAATGAAACACATAAAGACAAGATTACTAGGTAACTAACTTTACTGATTAAATTTTTCATATATATTTATTTAGTGATTAATTATTTTATTTGACGAATAAGCATTCCTGGGTAAAATTTCTTTCCACCTTTGAAAGTTGTTTTATCAAGAACTGGTTTTGGTTCTCCTTCAGCTAAAGCAGGTTCTTCACCGGCATTAAATCTGTTGTCCCAAATTAAATCTTTGTCAACAGATATCTTTCCTTTACTTTCATATTTAGTTAATCCTGTTTTTGGGTCAATACTTTGCTCAAGCACATCGAATGATTCTCCGCCTTCTAAGCCTTCTTTCATTCCAATTTTTGCAGTTATTGGGTCGCTAGTGAAAAGAGGAGTTTTAGTTTTAAATACATCATATTTTTTCTGTAACTTAGCATAAACAGCATCAATATTTCTAATTGTTGCAATTTCAACAATCTGGTCTTCTGTACGTTTTTCTGTTAGTGAAAATAAAACTAAACTTGAAGCATTTTCATCTCCAACTAACTCTAGTTCAAAAATATCAGTATTATCAAATGCTTCTTTTTTCTTAGGGTCAATTTTGGATTTGTCCATCCATAAATCGTTGTAAAATACAGCAGCAATAGAATCGTTCCATTTTAATCTATATAAATAAGCTGTAGTCCAAACAGAATAGCCTTCTTTTGCTTTTTCATAAGCGGCATCGGCAGATTTAAGAGCAGCTTGTTGTGCAGCAGGAATTTTAATTTTATTTGCTGAAATCTTAGCCGCTTCCCTTGTTATAGCAGCTGCAATTTCGTTGCTTACAAAATTAAGACTTGAAAATACAACAAAAGTGTTTTTGATTAGCTCTTCACCTGCATCGGCTAAAGAAGAAACGCCTCTTGCTGAACCTTTTGCAATATTTGCAGCCATTTCGGTAGCATCATAAGAGCCTCTTTCGCCAATTAAATTCATATCAAATGAGCCATCGGCTTGTCGGTTAAACCATTTAGCAGCTAATTGACTAGCTATCTTTTTATCTTTAAGGAACTTATTAATAATAATTGGCATATCTACAGCATCATTTCCTTCGGCTTCTTTTCCATCTTTTTCTTTTGTAAGCTTTTGACCTGCAGCTTCTCTGTCGGCATTTGTTACAGGATAAGCTTTTGGGTCGAACGATTTAATTGCAATTGTATGGTCGTTGTATTTATCAGGAAAAGGTGCATTGTTATATGCTTTTAGAACAGTTTCCTTGCGAGGAAAATTATCAGCTTCAATCAATATTGTATGAAGTGAGCTTCTTCGATACTTTATTTCTTGTTTTCCAACTTCATTTTTTTGTGATAAACTTACATTTGCAATACTTATGATTGCAATAAATGTTAATAATAAAATTTTTTTAGTCATGATATTAGTTTAAATTAGTCCTACTCATAAGGCTTTTCGGGAACGCCTGTTTTTTTATTTTTTAATTTAATTTTAATTTCAAATTTATAACAAAATTTATAATATGCAAAAAAATGTTAATTCTAAATAGTATCAATTGTATTTGGCTATTTATAAGCTACTTAGAACTATTTTTTTCCTTTATTACTAAATATTTCATATTTCAGGTTGAAATATTTATCGAAAGTAAATCTATTAGCGATTATTATTGCTAAGGCAACAGACATAACTGATGAAACAAAAATCATTACCATTATTAAAATCTGATATTTAATTGCAACAACAGGACTGCTTCCTCCAATAATTTGCCCTGTCATTGTTCCGGGTAAAGATATTAAGCCAAGAACTGCCATTTTTGCAATTGTAGGACTAAACGATTTTCGGAGTGCTTCCTGCATAAATGGCTGAGTTGCTTCTTTTAACGTTGCTCCGCATGAAAGCGAGTATCTGTATTGAATTTCATTTTTGCGAATATCATTGTAAAAAGAATTTAACGAAATGATATTGTTTTGTAACGAATTTCCAAGTATCATACCTGTAATTGGTATAAGGTATTGTGCCTCGAAAACATTAGGTAGTTTTATTAAATATCCTAGAAAAAAAGCATCAACCAAAATAAGGCTAAATAAAATAGCTACAAAATTCGGAACAGCAAAATATTTTATTTTTAATTTAGCACTTGAAGTAATAGAAAACGTTGCAACAATTATCATTATAAAAACCCATAAAACATTTACAAAAGAGTTATTAAGTTTAAAAAGATATTCGAGATAAAAACCAACAAACAACAACTGCACAACCATTCTGATAACAGCAATAATAGAGTCTTTCAGCAATTTGGCTTTATAATACCAAAAAATTAAAAGTGGAAGAACCACAAGGCAATTTCCAATTATTAGTTCGTACCAGCCTATGTCTTGAGTTGAATTCATTGCGTAAAATTATTAACTTTTTGGCAATTCTCATATTTTAATAGAAAAATGAATTTGCCAATTCATTAGAAAATTAATTAAATTTGCATAAAGAATACAAAAAGAACAATTGCAAAAATACAGAATATGAGCCAAATAACGATACGTCATATCGGACCAATAAAAGATGTTACATTAGAATTAAACAAAGTGAATGTAATAATGGGTCCACAAAGTAGTGGAAAAAGTACAATTGCAAAAATAATTAGCTATTGCCAATGGGCTGAAAAGCGATTAATATTAGATGGAGAGTTTAAGTACGATTTTTCCGAACAATTTATGGATTTCCATAGAGTTAGTGATATTTATTTTAATGACGAT
>MENC01000183.1 GCA_001768155.1 Bacteroidetes bacterium GWA2_30_7 | reverse complement strand
ATATTTGAGAAAAAGTCTCAAAAAAATATTTTTTTATATACCATTTGATGTTAGCATGGTCGTCAGTTAGCATTGCCACCAACGTTTGACAATATGGACAGTAAGGGATTGCGGGTTATTTCCTATCAGGGCACATGAAAAGTTGAAGTGTGCTAAAACCCCTAAAAAGTAAAACATTCCAATAATATATACAATTAAAGTTATGGGAATTATTCTGTGTGGGTTGTTTTTTTTCAATTATTATTTTATTTCTAACCCATATTTTAATATTTCATTTACAATAGGATTTGTTTTATTAAAATTGGATTTTAGAAATGGATGAGGTTCGATAAATAATTAAATAGGACATAAACAGTTACAAACTGTTAGGAATTTTACATTGAAGTTTCAAACTTCAATGTGCGAGGGTGTTCATTAATGTTTTGAAGTTTTTTTTTAATTTTAACTTCCTTTGAAATTCTTCAGCCTCATCGCAAAGCCATTCAAATCCATCCCAAATTTCTTCTGATTTCCATTTAGACCGATATTCCTGAACTAAAGGCATTAATAGTGGTTTTGCCATACGCAATGAATTTCCCCAACTATCCACTATAAGTTCCTTATTAAACATCTTTGCACGAATCATAGTACCTACTTGGTCATAAGAGTGAATTACACGTTCACCTGCTAGTCTTTGTTCGTCATTCCATTTTTCTAAGGGAACACCCTGCATTGAAAAAATAATTCTTCTATCATGCCGTCTGTCTTCGTTTTGCAGAATGTCAAGAGCCTTAGAAAAGGCTGTAGCCATTGTACTTATCTGCATACTTCTTAACTGTCGGTATATTAAAGCCAAAGAAATAATGAATGCAACAGTATAAATACAAGTTGCAAATGAACCGATTGCTGTCCACGTGTTATTATCCATATTGAATTAAGTTATAATAGTGTAAAAATGTTTTCATTAGTTGTAGTTAACCTCAGTTGTCAAGTTGAATGTTGCTTTTCGATTTAAAAAGTCTGTTTGTTGGTTGCACTGTTGTCATAGCATTGGGCATAACAATTGAGGCTATATGCAGTAAGGGATTTCGGGCTACTTTCCTGTCCGCCAACACTAAAGTTTGAGCGGGGCTGAATGCTTGAAATACCTCTGAAACCCTTATTGCATATAGCCTTTGTAAGCGTTTCGTTTTTTTTCTTTAATTGAATCTTTATAAATATTTCAGTTATACAAATTAATTCATTCCATATCGTTTGTAAACAGGTGTTCCATAATTCCTTCCCTTTTTGTAATTTCCATCAATAAGTTTAACACTTTTAGAATTAATAGAGGTGTTTTTTCTTTAAAGATTTCCATATTAATCAGTACAATTTTGGGTGAGTTTTCACTTTTAATAATTTCACTAAAATCACGAATAAACATTTCTACATCTACTTTAATTGAATCATGGAATTTTTTTACTCTTTCAGAAAAATCGGATTCGTACAGATAAGAGTATTGCTCATATATTTTATTAAGGATGTCAAGTAAATTTCTATATGAAATACAGATATTTATTTTATCCTGTAGTTTTTCGTCATCAGTTTGCGGTTCAATCGTAATTATTTGTTGTAAATACCAAATACAAGTTATCAATTTATTTATATGAGGAATAAAATTTAATTTTTCGTATGAAGTTGCTATTCTTCTATAATAATTCAGTACATCAGCTTTTATTAAATCCCAAGATTGTTTAGAAATGATATTCTTCGTGTTTATTGGAATAGAAATTGTTTTGCTTTGTGATCTTATATAATCTAAAGGATCTCTATTTTCCCATGTTTCGCTAATCCAATTATAATAGCCAGTATCATGTTTTTCATCATAAAGTATTAATAATATAGGGATTAATCTACTACTCCAATATTTAATACTTGATAATTTTATTCCTTCAAGTTTTGTAAAATTGTTGTTTATCAACCATTCTTTACTTGTCTTAATTTGTACATCAAACTCTAAGCCTGATAGATGTTTATTTGAATCAATTATTATTACTCGACCGTCAATTCCAACATCTACATTTGGTTGTTGAAAAATCCATTCCTTTGGTAATACATATTGAAACCATCTTTCTCCTAATCGTCCTGTACTTTGTCCAGCATTTAATTTCATCATGTTTTATATTTAAAGTTCAATTATGTGTGTTTTTAAAAATGAACGCTAACTTGTGGCTTGCTTTACCTACATTTATATTTATTTAAAATTCAATTTATTAAGCATTCGTGTACTAACGAGTGTAAGCATTTAATGCCAAATAATACCAAAAGTAAAACATTACAACAATATATACAATTAAAGTTATGGGAATTATTTTGTTGGGGTTTTCAATCAAGAAGTATTTTGCAGGTTCGACTCTGTTGGTGGAAATTCCAACATAAATGAAATTACCAGTAATTTGTACTGCACTAAAACTTCGGGCAAGAAACCACATTTTGTTTTCGATTTGTTTTAAGTTTTGGACCTTGCCAAAATTCGTAAATAATTGAAACTTCGTGTGCCCCACCAGTTGAACCAAGTAATCGGGAAACGGTAAAATCATAAGAATAACCAATTGCAAAATTTAGTGTTCGATAGCCTAAGAGAAAAATTGCTGCATCAATATTATTGTAACCTGTTTTTGGGTCTTTGTATAGTGGGATTCCTCGATAACCAATTCCAATAATCAGTGGGCTTTTTAACCAATATGCACTAAAGGTAAGTTGATTAAATTTTCGTTGTCGCTGGTAAAGAACTAATATTGTAGCACTTTCTTCGTTAAATCTGCCAAGTCGTTTGTTAATGTCAACTTTCAAACCACCGAAGGCTGTATATTTAGCAGGAAGATTACTCTGTACGCCCATAAAAGACTGATTCGATTTAATTAAATGGTCGAGTGAAGAACCAAACCAATATTTTCTTGAATAAAAAACTAATGAAGAGGAAGCTCCAAGAAAACCCGATTTAGTATTAGCAATATTTTCAACCGTAGTTGGTGCATTTCCATTAATTGAAATCTGGTCAACAAAAGTATTTCTGGTATAATCGACGCTTCTTTGGGTATAAAGAAAATGAATACCAGGTCGGGCATACCATCTGTTGTTTAATCTGAGATTATAGGAATATTGCCAACCTACATTTGTAGTGCTAAGTTTGCCAATTCCTGCCTGATCTCTCAAAAATAAAAAGCCTATTCCGCTTTTGAGTTTTCTTATATATTGGTCGGCAGAAAATGCGTAAGTAATAAAAGCTCCAGGTATTTTGGGCCACTGGTCTCTAAAATTTATTGTAACCCTACTCCCATCGGATGCTCCGGCATAAGAAGGGCAAAGGTATAAAGGGGCTGCATAGAATTGAGAAAATTGTGGGTCTTGAGCTTGTAAGGAGTTTAAAGTTCCAAGCATCAAACCCCAAATTCCAAGTCTCAAATTCCAAGCTCGAGGTTTAAAGGTAAAAGCCCAAAGACAAAGTCCTTTTAATATCAATCTTAATATATTCTTTTTAATGTTATTCATCCTTTCAAACTTTTTTTACCATATTTCGACTTCGCTCAATACACCGCATAGGCACATAGAAACATAGATTTCACATAGTCTATTAATATCTTTTTCATTTTATCTTTTCCAACTTCTTCTTTTGCCACTAAGACACATAGAAACATAGATTTCACATAGTCTATTTATATCTTTTTCATTTTCTTTTTTTTCTAATTTCTAACTTCTATCTTCAAAATAACACGCTTGAAGGTGGCTTTGCCACGCTTCAAGGTGTTTAATGATACAGCGTTACATCTCCAGCCTTAACCTGCTGAGTTCCATCTTCACATGTCCAGCGAGCTTTAAAAACATACACATCTTGCTGACAAACTTTTCCGTTAAAATATCCATCCCAACCTACATTAATATCCTCACTGATAAACAGTAACTGTCCCCATCTGTTATAAATTTCTAACTTATATTCTGTAACTTTTCGATATACAGGGTGGAAAATTCTATTACTATAAAATGCTTCATTTTGCCAATTTCCACCTAAAGCACCTTCCTGAGATGGAATAAAAGCATCGGGGAATATCATTATGCAACTTGTAACAACGGTAACAGCGTCATACATTGTTAATGAATCGTAACAAGAATTTATCGACCATGCTTCTAAAAATATATCATAAGTTCCTTCTTCTGAATAATTATGAATTGGCTCAACTTCGTTTGATGAAACGCCATCACCGAAGTTCCATAAATAAGTGCTTCCACCATAAGTCCAGTTGTAAGTGTGGATAGGCTCTTCAAACATAGTTACAGTTTTAGGTGCTACATCGAATGCTACGCTTGGCTTTTCGTAAACAGTTACTGTTTCTAAATCGAAGCTTTCGTTTTGATAAATATCATATACGGTTAATCTTACAACGTACACACCTGATTGTATATATTCGTGAGATGGATTCTCAGTTGTATCAGTTGTTCCATCTCCAAAATCCCATAAAAATTTTGTGCCAAATAGAGATTTGTTTGTAAAATCAACAGTGTGAGGCGGACATCCATTTCCTGAAATTTCAAAATCGGCTTGTGGTATTGGAGGCTTTTGTCCAATAGAATCTGATAAAGTATATTTACATCCATGACTATCTGTAACTGTAATAAAATACCTTTTATATGGGCATAAAGAATTACTTGTTGAACCTGTATAGCCATTGCTCCAAGTATATTGATATGCAGGGCTTCCACCAATTGTTACGATTGTTAAATAACCGTTACAGCTTCCAATATCGGCATCCATACTTGCAACTATTGATGCTGATAATGAATCGGGTTGTGTTATTATAATTGTTGAATCAAAACTACAATTGTTATTATCAGTAATTGTTATTGAATATTGACCTGCTGTAATATCAACCAAATCACGAGAAGTATTTCCATTACTCCAATTGTAGATATAATTTGGTGTTCCACCTGATAAATTTAACAGAATTTGACCATTGTTCTCACCAAAGCAATTTATATCGGTAATTGTTGGAGAAACGCTTATTTGTGAAGGTTCTGAAACATTCATGTTTCGTATAATTGTACATCCGTTTATATCTGTTGCAGTAACTTCGTATAATCCTGAATATAAACTGTCAATATTTTGTGTTGTATTTCCATAATTCCATCTATACGAATAATCGGGTTG
>MENC01000182.1 GCA_001768155.1 Bacteroidetes bacterium GWA2_30_7 | reverse complement strand
AATTTGTTATTATTTCTCCATTATAAGAATTTACAGCAAGTCCGGCTATTAATCTCACATAAATAGGAGTTGATGACAATGATACACTTGAATATGCTACATCTAAACTTCCTGAATAAGTTGAATTATCTGTTGAAACTTCATAATTTGTTGGTGCTGTAATTGTTATATTTCCAGGAAATCCTGTTAAATTACTTCCGCTTATGTTATAACTTTGAGATGAAGACGGACCTGAACCAATAATATATGTTAAACCCGACAAACTACCCACACTTGTTGTTAAAATAGGATCAGTAGTTAAACCGGTAACTGTAACTTCATCTATAATAAGAAAACCTGGATTGTTGTCGCTTAAAATTCTAATTTTTATATTACTGGAAGCATCATTAATTTTAAATGCAAAAAAAGAATAATTAAGACCGCTGAATGATTGAGATGTAACATCAATAAAAGAACCACCATTTATAGATTTCTGAATTTTAAAAGTTCCTCCACCACTATTTAATTCCCGATAGTAAAAACTAATTGAATCAATCGTATTTACTGCTGGTGTAATAAGGTAAGAACCACCAACAATATCATCGTTTAATCTGGCTCCACCACCAGTTCCTCCCCATGAATTAGTAGCAGTTTCGCCTCTAACTTCATTTACTTCCCAATCGCCCGAACCAAGTGTGAAGATTCCAGTTTGGTATATTGAAGTATTAAATGCTCCTGTAAAACTTTCTGTAAATTGAATAGCAGCTTTACAAAAGTTGTACTGCAATAAAATTAATATTACAATTACTGATGTTACAAATATTTTTATCATAAAAATGAACTGTTTGAAGTTTGAGGTTTAAGGTTTGAGGTTTGAAAGTGAGATAATGTGACGGTGTGAAAATGTGCAGGTTCTCATTCTCACTTTCTCGTTTTCTCCTTGTCTCAATTTCTCTTTTATGGTTATTTGTTGCAAATTGAATGTTGCAAATTCCATTTTATTCCGTTGATTTGTCATTTAATATTTTATGTTAAGTGTTCGAGGTTTTGTGTTTTTTAATCCCCCTAACCCTCCCGACTTGTCGGGACAGGCTCTTTGAAAAAGGGGGAATTTGGGGTTTGGCATTTGGAATTTGGAACTTGGGACTTTTCATCTGATAGATTATTGAATCAGAATTTTCTTAGAAATAATATCGCTGGTTCCGACAATTCTTAAATAATATATTCCAGTTGAAATATTATCTAATTCAAAGTAAACAGAGTCATTATCTTTATTGTCGTTAATTTCTTTAGCAATTATTTGTTTTCCTGTGGCATCATTAATATAAATAATAATTTTTTCATGTTTAGGGTTCTTTAACTTTATTGTAAGTGTATTATTTGTTGTGTAAGAACTTACAAAAGATAATCTTTCAGAATTAAAATTTTCAATAGCTTCGATATTACTAAACGAAAAACTTCCATCAAAATCAGTTTGTCTTAAACGATAATAAGAAATTCCCATCAGAGGATAATTATCAATTGCTGAATAATTTCTCAAACTATTTGAAAATCCTGCTCCCTGAATGTTAAACATTCCATTAAAAGTTTCGGCATTATCAGACCTTTCAACTGTGAAAAAATCATTATTTATTTCACTGCCTGTTGTCCAGTCAAGAAAAACGCTATTATCTTTTAAATTTGCTGTGAAATTAAGTAATTCTATTGGTAAAATTGCACCACCTTTTGCAATTCCATGTTTTGAAAAACTCTTATATCCTGTTCGTTGTGCAAAACCAGAACCGCTATTGTATATTCTCCCTGCTGCACCCAAAGCAGGAATTACAGTACTTTCTTCTGTTACAAATGTGCTCCAATTTGCATAATCTGTTGAAGAATTATCTCTTTTTACCGGACAAAATTTATTATCGTCAGAACTTGATAATCCGGTATTTGCGGTATATAATTTTACACCATAGGAACCTGCCGAATAAACCCAGCCTCCCTGTGGGTCAATAGTCCAGATTGCCAACGATAATATATCAGTTAAAGCAGTACCATCTTGATTTATATTTAATCTGCTATCAACATTATTTGCCGATTCGGTAAGTGATGCAACTTTTATTGTTAGTGATGTTAATCCTGTCAAATTATTGTTTATAAAATCAGCTTTTTTGAAATTTGTTGTTGCTGTTCCATCTCCAACAGGGAAAGAATATGTGTTTGTGTTTGAGGCAATTGTCCTTTGTAAATTACCATTTATAAAACATGTATTTGTTCCGCCTGAAATAGCTGTGGTGGCATTATTGTTTGAAACGTTTACTTTATTTGTTCCTGTTGTAACTATACCGTCAGTTAAAGTTAAAATATTTGAAACAGTAATATCCGTTGAGCTTAATGTAACTCCGCCAGAACCATAAGTATTATTTATAATCAGATTGTAAAAAGAGGGAGAACTTGTTCCACTGATTGTTTGTTCAGCAGTCCCTTTAAAAGTTACAGAACCATTTGAATGAGTTAATGTTGCATTATTTGTAAAATTGCCATACACATTTAGCTGGCTGTTTGCATTATTTATGGTTAAAGTTCTACCTGTACCAATTGTCATGTTATTACATTCGGCTTCAGTAAAATCAGTTAATGCAGGATCGCCTATTGTACATTCATTTCCTACTGAACCTGTAGGTAATTCAACATTTACAGTTTCATCAGGAACTATCATATTTTCCCAATTACCACAGTTATACCAACTTGCATCTCTTGAACCTGTCCATTTCCCTTCAACAAAACCACCACTTGTAACACCAATTGAAAGTCCATTATGATATGCCGGAGATGCAGCATAATAGGCAGCACAACTTGTAAAAGGAGTCCAGTTATCCGGATCGTTTACTCTGTCAATCCATTCCCTTTTTGTACAGGTAGTAAGGTCTCCTGTATATTTTAGAAAATCTGATGCTCCGGCATTGGGCATCATACAAAAACAATCTAATCCGGGAAACAAATTTGATTCCTGTGGAGAATTACTTGCAACCCAAGTGTCGTTTGAATTAAAACCGAATAAAATATTAGGACTTGTAATAGTAGCATTATGTGTCAAATTAGTTGTACCATCAGTCCAAGTACCTCCCTGCATGAAAAAGATTTGGTCGCCTCCTGCATTCATTATAAGGTCATCACCTACTGCATTTTCTTTAGTTATAGTCCAATTAGCATCAGGTTGAATTGAAGTATATTCACCAGTGCCAGGATCTGTAAACCTGAACGTAATTACTGTTCCTGATGCAATAGTTGTTCCCGTTCTTGTTGCCTGAATATATCCTTCGCTACTTCCCCATTGACCGGTATTCAAACGCTCCCAGCCATTATCTGTCATTTCGAGTGTTGTACCTGTTGTTATATCCTGAAAACAAACAAAACTTATTTCATCGCTACCGGCATTTGTTCCTAAACATGATGCTGTATTTGAGCATAAACCGAGAACAATCAAGTCGCCAAGATTAATAGTAGTACCAACAGCAGTAGCGGTTGTGATTTGATTACCTATGGCAGGGCTTGTTGTAAAGTATTTTTCACCACCACCTGCACAATTAAATTCAAAAACTTTAAAATAATATGTTGTAGAAGCCGATAATCCTAAAACTGTAAAATTATCTGAAGTACCTTTATAAACTACATAACTTGTACCTATCAGCGAACCACTTGCATAAGTTGCGTTTGCAGTATAAGTTGATAAGTCAACAGGGTCATTTGCCACATCACTGGTTGCCCTGCATAATACAATACAATATTCACCATTACCACGTGTCCAAGTTAAGTGCATTGATGTGTTGGTAATATTACTAAAACTAATATTGCTACAGTTGGCAGTAGGGTCAGAACAAGAGATAGTTGCCTGACTATTAGGGTTATCGGTATTAGTACCTGTTATATAAACCGTTGCAGCACCGGTACAGTTATAATCATATACACGAAACCAATAGGTAGTTCCTGCAACAAGATTTGTAACAACAACACTGCCACCAGTTCCATTGAATATTACCTGTTCTCCACCAGCATAAGCTGAATTAGCAGTAGGGTCTGTTCCATTTGTTGGTGCTGTAAAAGAATTAGATGTATTAATTTTTACTATCCTGCGTTCGCCTCCACCAGAATTCCAATTAACTGTCATTGAAGAACCAGAAACGCCTGAAAAAGTAATTTGCAATGATTGTGAACCCGGCACTGAACAAGGAACCGGACAATCGCAGGTGTGATCTTCAGGAACCATGTCCACAACATCCGCTGCTCCGATTGTCCATTCGCCTGCTGTCCATGTTGAATTTGCAGTTGAATAACCTGTTGCTCTGTAGGCTCTTCTATTAGTATATTCCCATGCTTGACCAGTTCCATCCACCCCAATAACACCATAAGCATCTCTCAGTGTACCTGTGAGATGTGTTCCTCCTTCATAAAGAAAATAACCATCATCTCCATCTCCAATTAGTTGACTGTTTATTTGTTGTGGGCTGAATCCATAAGCTGTGTTGAATTGGGTAGAATTACTACCTATTACATAAACTTCTCCTGTTCCAATAGAACCTGTTAGCTGAACATCTTCCCATGTTGAACCACCATTAGATTGTTTACAAATGTACCATGTTGATAATGAAAAATCAATACCTGTACTTCCAGCATTGAATAATTCAATAAACCGGGCGTTGGAATTATCACCAGGGTCGGCTATTTCTGATATTATGAGACTTGTAGCAGGACATCCAGAACCCGCAATAATTGTTTGAACACCACCGGCTGCAACTGGGTCAGTTCCTGATTTAGTTCCTTCGGTAAAAGTTATATTAGCAAAAGCTGTAGAAGATATATTGATGGTATTTGTAACTACAGCATCAACTTCAAAATCAACAGTTACAAATAAATAACCAGTTGTTCCACTTGATATTACAGTTGACAATCCTGTAAAAGAAATATTATTACCAGAAGCTACAATTGCTTTAGTACTTAGTGTAGCATCGCTACCATCGAGTGAATTATCGGTAGAATAACGTAATTTAAAACTATTAGCAATGAGGTCGCTTACAACATAAGTTCCTGCGGTAGCAACTGTTACACCTGTCAATTCAGCATCACTGGAAGTAACTGCCAAGTTCAGTTTATAAAGAATATGGTTTGCAGTACCTTGCATAACATTTGCAGCAGATACAGTAGTTGAGCTAATTGCAATAGATGGTGTTGGAATACCTGTTCCCTGTATTGAAAAGTTATAAGGATTTTCGTCTGAATCGTCGTTTGCAATGCTTAAGGTAGCTTGTCTAAGACCATCGGCACTTGGATTAAACCTTATAGTAAATGTAGTATTACCGGCAGGAGTAACAGGAGTTGAAGCATCAGCAAAAACAGAAAAATCGGCTGCATTAGTTCCCCCGATTACAATTTTAGGTGTACCACTCAAGCTAAGATTTACTCCGCCAAGATTGTTTATAGTAAATACTTTATCGGTAGTTTCTGATGCAGTATAAGTATTTCCAAAATCAGTATCATCGGTAGCAGAAGGGGTAGCATCGCCATCAACAATAATAACACTGTTACCTACCACTTCTATTTCAGAGCTGTTGCATCCTGATTTTGTTATATTTACATCATCCATTTTAAGACCTCCTGCATAAGAAGAGGAAAAAGTAAATACCAAACCCGTATAATCACCTGTTGTATAATCAGTATTTGTATTTGTTCCAGCAGAAACCAAAGCGTCGAAATTTCCATTAGCATCGTATTCCAATTCCCAAAGTCCGCTATTATCTCTTGTTACCTGAATCCCAACAGTCATAGAAGAATTCCAGTCAAAAGCTGAAGTAACAATTGCTGATGGTACACCATTGGTAACTTTCCATAATGTTAACATATCGGTACTCCCGGTAAAATTTACACCAACTGCATATCCGTCAACTGTACTACTTGTAAGACTTGTTTCATTAGCAATTAAATAAAACCAAAATTTATTATTGCCTGAAGGGTCCCAAGCTGAATTTCTAAGATTTAATTGCCAAATAGTTGTGCCACAGGCAATTGAAAAATCTGAGAGCTGGTAGTAAATATAACTGGTTCCTTCAACTCCAGATAAATTGTGTTTTATTGAATTAGTTCCTGATATTGGCGAACTGGTTGAATTTGTCCAATCTGTGGTATTTCCCCAACCAGTAAGATTTCCGTCTTCAAAATCATCGTCTAAAACAATATTTTCAATGTTGAAAGTATTGCTGGTAATATCCCAATCGGTGGTTGCCTGTCGTTCGGCATTTAAAGTCAATCCTGTACCAGTAATACTATGAGACAGTGAACTGAATGTAGCAACTCCGGATACTGCTGCCACATCAATAGGAGAGCTTGTTAATGTACCGGTTGAAGTAATCCTTATACTACTTGTATAGTCAAGGTCTCTGTTATTATTTGCATCTAAAGCTGCAACTGTAACAGCAGGCGACATGGAAGTATTTATATTAGTAGTTGATGGTTGCTGAACAAATGCCAACTTAGTAGCTGTAACACTTACTGCATTATTGCTTCCACCAGATTCTACATCCGTTCCATTACCACTTTCGAAACCACTACTACCAGTACCTTCAACTGAAAAACTACCTCTATTAACTTTAAAAGCAAAATTAGAACCATCTATCGTTGAAGAAGCAAGTGAAGGTTTTAACCATACTTTCAACTGATAAGTTTTAATTCCATTATCTGCAATTAAACCGAGGTTTGCAATATCAATGCTGCTGATAGTAATGTTAGTAGCATTGATTGTAATATTAGTCGTTTGTGTATTTGTACCATCGTAAAGCAAAGCTCCGTCAAGAACCGCAGAAAAATCGGCAATATCGTTGCCTGTTCCTGCTGAAATAACAATTTGGTTAATTTTTAATGGGTCGCTGTCGGTAGCCGGTGTAGCACCGTCGTCAGTAACTTTGAAGTCAAAATTCAGTACTGCCTCACCCTGAGTATCATACAGCGAAGAAATTGATGCAGGTTCTGAGCCTGTACCAGTTTCAACAATAGAAGTTCCTGTTGCTGGACATATTGACTGACCTGTGTTAGAAGTTCCTTTTGTACTTGTAGCAGGAGCCTGCCATGTAAAATCGGTATATTCGCAACCTGTTCCTGATAATCTTATGGAATAAGTAACAGCAACATTAGTTTCGGATTGCCCGACACTTGATGATGTTACACCATTTGCAGGACCATCTGTAGCAGCGAATGTACCTTCGTAACTTAAAAATTTTAAAAGAGTTCCGGAATAAGATAAAGCAAATCCATCGGGGGCACCATTTTGAAATGTAGCACTAAAATCATAAGTATATACTGTATAATTTCCATACGTACTACCAACTGTAAACAGGTTAAGGGTTTTATTATTATATGTTGTTCCATCGAAGCCATTATATAAATCGAATCTAAAATTACTTAAAGTATAATCCCCCGGATTTTCTATTATAATTTCGACAAATTCTGAAGCATCTGTAGCATCGTCATCGTAATGAAATTCATTTACCCATGCATTAGGTAAATCATTAATTGCAAATGTGTTACTTGTAATATCCCAATCGGTAGTTGCCTGACGTTCGGCATTTAAAGTCAATCCTGTACCAGAAACAGTGTGTGTTAATGAACTGAATGTAGCAAGTCCTGAAATTGCAGCTACATCAACCGGAGTTCCAGTTAGTGTGCCGGTTGATGTAATTCTTATAGTGGATGTAAAATCCAAGTCGCGATTATTATTTGCATCTGTTGCCTCAACAGTAACAGAAGGCGACATTGCAGCGTTTACATCTGTGGTTGAGGGTTGCTGAACAAAACGAAGTTTGGTTGCATCAATATCAATTGCAACATTTGCATCTCCACTTTCGATAGAACCTGTACCGAAAGAAGAGCCTGCTGCATCACAAGTTATATTGGTATAAATTAATTTAAATTCGAGAATATCGTTATCGGAAATTGCAGTCAAATTGGTATTTAACCAAATTTTTAACTGATAAGTTTCGTTTGTACCATCGGCAACAGAAATAAAATCGGCACCTGAAAATGTAATATTTGTGGCATTAACAGTTCCGGCTAAATCGGCAACTCCACAAGTTAGGTCGTTTCCACAAAGTTTAGCACCGGCAATAGCATCTGTCCAATCTGCAACTTCGTTTGCTGAACCTAAAGTAAAAACAATTTGGTCTATAATAGTAGCTAAACCATCGGTTGTTCCTAAGTCTGTAAAGGTTACATCAAAAACAAGAATTCGCTCACCATCAGTATCAATAAGCGATGAAATAGTTGCCGGTTCACCAGTGCCACCAGCGGAAACTTGAGAGTTTGCATCGTTAGTAGCCGAAGAAGGAGTTACATCTGCCCAAGTTGTGCCTACTCTTAATTCATCCATTTCAATAAAAGGAGTTGCAGATGTTCCATCTTGTCTAATAAATATTCGATTAACATTTGCTAAGTCTGTTAATCCATTTGTCGCAGAAAGTGTTGCTGCTGGCTCTGCTCCACCAGGGGTTGGATTTATCCATAATTTTACAATATCATTTGTAGTACTGGCAACAATTTGGTAAGATATTACAATAAATAATGTAGTATTTATTGCAGTTGTCCCACTTGACCAAACGGTATTTGCCGCAGTTGTTCTCGGATTTATACCAATATCGTATCCAGCACCATCTGAACGAGTCCAAACGGTACTTCCAAAAGTAGCAGCTGCACCCTCTGTAAATCCTGTAAAATAACCTCCTGTTGTATTTAGGGTTCCTATTGCAGAAACATTCAATAAAAAAGAATAATAAACTGTACCCGATGTTTGTTGTGTAAATGATTTGGCTGCATCTATCCCCGCATAATCAAATGTAACTTTAGCTCCAGACGATGCGACTAATCCTGTATAACTTAAATTACCCGTTGTTATAAGCAATGCATCACCAGAATTAAGAGAAGTCCAACCTGATTGTGGTAAAGCTAAGTCTTGCCCAACTGTGTAGTTTAATGCGTCTAAATGAGGTAATGCAACCTGCCCCCATCCCTTCCCCACTACCAAAGCCAGCAAAACTATTAAGCTAAGTTTTAAGAATGTGTTTGATTTCAGTAATAAATTTTTAAAAATATTGATTCTGTTAATTCTATTAAATATCTTTTTCATATATAGTAATTATGAATATATAATCAAATTCAAAATTTTAAAATTAGCTGTTGTTTGATTGAATGTGAAATCTGAATTAATAAATTGCGAGAAAAACAATCTATTTTGTTGTTTAATTGCTCTCCGGTTTTATTTTTCCAAATGTTCATCATTCATTAATTTTTTAATTTCTTAAATGATAAGCATCTGTGTAGCAAATTAACATCTATGTAGCCTAAGTAATGTGTGTATTTCGGCGTTTCGAGAGCATTTCGACAAGCTCAATGTACCACCTCAACGACCTTTCATTAATTGACATCTATGTAGCTATAAGTGCATCTATGTAGCTTATTCGTAGTTTATACGATAAAAATAATATCAAAGTTATGCTTTTTATTTAAAAAACAATCTTTAATTTAAGACGTATTTATTAACAAATGGTTGCTATTTATTACAAAATGAATATTTTATGATATTCAGCAATTAAATATAATTTATGTTTAAAAACATAAAAACAAATAATTTAGCAAATTTAATTTTAATACACCGCAATTTTTTTAATAAAGAAATCATTATCAGATGAAATAGCAACTGTATAAATACCCGTAGGTAACATGTTTGAGTTAATTAATAAATTCAAATCTCCATCAATAAATACGGACTTATTAATTAGTTGTTTACCACAAATATTATAAATAGAAATGATATATTTTGATGCTATAGATGATTTTAGTTTAACATTAATGACCTTTTCATTCGAATTATACCATAAATCTTGAATAAATTCTTTGTTTGAATTTTCTACTGAAATTATTTTGCTATATGAGAATTTTCCATCAAAATCAGTTTGTTTTAGTCTGTAATAAGATATTCCATTGTATGGGTTATTATCTTCGACTGAATAGTTTAAAGTAATATTTGAATTTCCGGCTCCATCAATTTTTGAAAAAGCTGTAAAATTTAAACCGTCTTTTGATTTTTCTAAAGTAAAATAGTCGTTGTTGGTTTCGGAGGCTGTTGACCAAGTAATATTTACTACTTTGCTATTGTAATTAGCCGAGAAAATGAGAAGGTCGATAGGAAGAACAAGTCCAGATTTGCCAATAACAAATGGGCTAAAAGATGTTATTCCACTCGCAGTTGTAGTATAAGGAGATGCTACAACATTACGTGAAGAGTAAGCTTCTTCATTCCATTCATTTGTGTAATAATGATAAATATTAGAGGTTGGTCTTGAAAATAATGAATTTTCATGTGTTGTCTCCCATTGTAACGTCAAATTGGAGGTAGTGCCTCCTGAAACACTTTCAGAAATAAACCACATTCGATTAACTAAAGAATCTTTATCGGTTGATAAATAATAACTAGCAGGATTTGGAATTTCATCTACTCTTGCTGAAAAATTATCTATACTCCCAGAGAAATTTAATGTGGCTGGATTATAACTAGTAGTTGTAGAGCCAATTGGAAATAAATAATTTACACTAGGTGAAAGAAACATTCTTTTATAAACTCCAGAGCCAGTTGTTGCTACATAAGACAAAAAACTGCCAGAATAAGCAGAGATTGTTCCTTGAGTTCCTATTTCATTTGTAAGCCCTAATATTAAATTGTAATTACCTAAGATAAAGTCTCCTGCAATAAAGTCTATTATACCTGTTTCAACTGTACCAGAAAGTGTAACAGATGTTGCGCCATCCAAATCAATAATTAAATATTTATCAATTTCGTTTGTTACATGGTTAGCAGTAGTAATTGCATTTCCTGTAACCTGGTCGGCTTTACCAATATACCAATATGTTGCAGAAACATCATAGGTTCGGGTATCTAATTGAACATTGCCATTGGCAGTGCCTGTTTTATTAATGCCATTTGTTGAAGTAATTTTAATTATTCCTCCTTGCTGAATATCAAATGATGTTACATTTGCTCCGGTGTAGTCAATTAAATTTAAAGGAGTTGCACCATTAAATCCACAATCTAAAGTGCCTCCATTCTCAATAGTAAGAGATGAATTATTGCCAATTTCCCAATCTCTGGTAATTGGTAACACATAAGCATCGTCTTTAATAAAAAAACGAATATTATCCATATTATTTGCTACGTTAATATCAACATCTACCTGCTGAACATTACCCGTACCGCTAAAATTGAAAGAACCTCTGTCAGATGTATTAGTCATAGAAATATATGCTGCGGCAACTTTTGTTAATGAGCCTTCCAAATTTATTGTTGTAGTTGGTCCGGCAGTTGCTGAACCGTGTATAACAAAAGAACCGCTATTTACAGTTAAATCTCCAGCAATATTCATAACCACATCATTTCCAGAAGAAGCTGATGTATAAGTATGTAGCCTGAAATCATTTGTTCCATTTTTAATAAAATCTCCAAGTACATTTAATGTGCTTGAGCCAGCACTTATTTGAAACTGAACATTTGAACCTGATGTACCATCAATAATCATATCTCCGCCAATAGTTACAGTACCATTATCTCCGCTGAACAAATTCACATTATCTGCACCATCATCATCAGTTACAGAAAAATCACCATGTGTTAAATTATAAGTTCCTGAAGGGAAAACACCACCCCAATTATGAGTTAAGTCTGCACTTCCAAAACTTATTGATAGATTTCCAAAATAAGCTGAATATCCCAAATAAGTAAACTGGGTAATATCAGCGGTTTCAAACAGTTGAGGATCGTTTGTTTCATCCCAGTTTGTTAACTGAATTGTAGAGTTAGGATAGAAATATTCTGTGCCTGCCCAAATAGTTGTACTAGGTGTGGTGGTGGAGAAGAACATCACAACGGTTGCTCCATTTTCTATAGTAAAATTCCCATTGTTTGTTATTGTTGCATTGATATTCAAAGTACCGTTTGTTTGAACATATATTGACCCTGTTGTCCAACCTGTATAATCAAAATTAAAAGTTCCCCCATTCATTACTATTATGTTTACATTAGCACCAGAATTTGCTCCGGTAGATAATGTTAAACCTGATGAGATATAAACGTTATTTGTAGTTGAAATTGCAGGGTCTGCAACATCGTTCCATGCACTACCGTTGTATTGCTGAAACACAGCTGTGCCAGTACCGCCCCACGTCCCTGAACTACCAGCCTTAACCCTATAATCGCCGTTTGAATAGTCAGTTATGTCAAAAGTATTTGATGTTACATCCCAATCGTTAGTGCCATCACGTTCAGCAAGTAATGTTCTTCCTGTTGCTGTTGCAGTATGAACTAACGACGAAAAAGAGGTTATTCCACTTACACATGCCGATGTTACAGGCGTTCCGGTAAGTGTTCCTGAAGAAGTAATTCTTAATGTAGATGTATAATCTAAATCTCTTTGATTATTAACATCAACAGCTTCTACTTTAACTTCCGACATTGTCATATTTACAACAGTATTACTCGGTTGAGTATCGAATCTTAATCTATCTGCTGTAACTTCTATTCTATTACAATCACCGGTAATTGAACTTTCGGCAGCTCCTGCATCAGATTCCGCAAAAATAGAACCCGAACTATTAGCTGTAGCAGAAGTAACTACAAACTGAAATTGCGTGTTATCGGTAACGGTGGTTTGAAAAGTTACTCTAAGACTTAATGTCTTACTGGTATTATCTGTGGTTGCAACTGATAATCCTGTAAATGTAACACTTGCACCGGCGGCAACTTCTTGTATTTCGGTAGTTCCATCAGAATCGTATAATGCTACTTTATTAAGCATTGCTGAGTTGGATAAAGAAAATGTAATGTCTGTAAGAGTTGTAGTTAAAGCGTCTAAATCGCCTGATAAACCACCATCTCTGATGTCAAATTTGAATACTTCAACATTAGAAGAAGTTACGTTTGAACCAGTATTAGATACATAAGCAATATTCGAAGGAAAAGTAAATCCTGTATTAACAATTATATCAGATGTGCAACCATAAGTACCTGTACCTTGAATTGAATAATTATAAGGATTTTCATCAGTATCGTCATTTGTGATTGAAATAGTTGCAGATTTTAAACCCAAAGATAAGGGAGCAAAACGAATTGTAAATGAAGTATAACTTCCGGCAGAAATTGAAGATGATGGAGCAGAATATATTGTAAATAAACCAGCATCTGCACCTCCAATTGAAATAGGGTTTGTAATATTTAGAGTGGTAGTTCCATTATTATAAATAATAAATGTTTTGTCAGTAGTTCCTCCGTTAATATCTGTTGACCCAAAATCTGTCCAATCAGTAGTAGAAGGTGTTGCGTCACCATCGGATATTGATGCTGAATTTCCTTTTACATCAATTTCGGGTTCGCAAATAAAAGTATGAGTTCCGATATAGCTTAATTCGTCAACTGTATAAACAATCCATTCTGAGTCATCTGTAGTTGTTCCGGCAGATGTTGTCCAATTTGTTTGAGTCGAACTAATTGAACTTTTACGAACTAATGTATTATCTAATGTTGCATCAGCAGTCCCTGCAACTGCCCAACCTGTTCCAGGGTCGGAACCGCTTGTCCCTACAATATCAATATTTGTTCCGGCACTTGTTTGCAAAGCGACTGCATCATTTCCATTCCACGAAGTTGCCGATGTTAAGTCGGCCGCAGCCAGAATAGTTGCATTTGCTAAAGTATTCGCAACTATAAAAACATCTCCATTTATAACAGTTCCTGATAAAGCTATTGTACTCTCTGTCCAACTTCCCCCATTATTAATAATTCCGATTCGATAATTTGACATATCTTTTGTAACACCTGTGCCATTATAGATTTCAACATATTTGTTATTACTTGAACCTTCGCAATATTCTGAAATTATCAAATCGGGAATACATCCTGTTGGTTCAATAACTGTTTGTACGCCTCCGGCAGAAACAGGGTCGGTACCTGTTTTTGTAGCAACCGAAAATGTAATATTTGCAAAAGCTGTAGATGTAATATTAATTGTAGCTCCAACAGTTGCTGTTGCAGAAACATCTCCTGTAACAAATAAATATCGTGTTGTACCTGATGTTAAGTTTTGTGATAATCCAGAGAAAACCAAATTAGAACCTGAAGATGCAGATGCAATTGTGCTTCCAAGTTGTGTAGCACCTGTTAAAGATGCTGATGTATTATACCATAATTTAAAGTTAGTAACATCTGTAGCTGAATATGTTCCTGCTGTAGTAACAGTAACTCCAGTTAATGTAGCATCGTTTACAGTTATTGCTAAATTAATTTGTTGTAAAATGTGACTTGATGTTCCCTGTATCACATCATTTGCAGAGATACCCGGAGTACTTATCGCAATTGAGGGGTTAGCAAGTCCTGTTCCTTGAATTGAAAAATTATATGGATTTTCGTCGGAATCGTCATTGTCAATACTTAAAGTTGCAGTTCTTGTCCCATCTGCTGAAGGATTAAATTGAACTGTAAAAGTTGTATTTCCACTTGTAGAAATTGGTGAAGAAGGAACCGCTGTAACAGTAAAATCTGAAGCATCAGTTCCACTTACAATAACTTTTGGAGTACCTGTTAATGTTAAATCTATAGCACCTGTGTTAAAAATTGTGAAAGTTCTGTCAATTGTTCCTGAAGATGTGTATGTGCTTCCAAAATCTGTCCAATCAGCAGTAGTTGGAGAAGCGTCGCCATCAGTAATTGAAGTTGCATTTCCTTGAGTATCAATTTCTGGCTGTGGAGCTGTAGTAGCCTGATTATTTGAAGGCGGTGTAGTAACATTATAATTCGATGTTGACCCTGTACAATTTTTTTCGTAAACCTTAAAATGATAAGTTGTAGAAGCAGTAAGTCCTGTAATATTTACATTTGTGCCGGAGCCTAGTAAAACAACATAATTCGCTGTTCCAATTTGTGTTCCCCCTGTAGGTGTTGCACTTGCTGTATAAGCAGTTCCATCAACTGGATCAGAATCAACTGCTGAACCTGAATGAATTAAAACAATTACTCCGTCTCCTGGTGTTCCTCCTCGTGCCCAATTAACTGTCATACTTGAGGATGTTATAGAAGAAAAAGTTATACTACTAGCTTGTGTTGTTGGTTCGGCACATAAAGTTGTTGCATTTCCAGTAAGTTCAGTTAAGTGATAACAAGTCCCAGTTGTATTGTATTCATAAACAGCAAAATAATAAGTTGTATTTGCAGAAAGTCCCGTTATTGGAAGATTTCCTGTTGGTGTTGAAACTCCAGCTGCGGTTCCGTTGTAAACTACAAATCCTCCTCCACATTCAGTACCTCCTGTACCATATACTGAGTTAGCAGTATAAGCAGTTCCGCTTGAAGGGTCAGTTGATGCTGAACCTGCTTTTGCAACTACCAAAACACCACCATCACCGTTGCCACGAGTAAATGTAAAATTCATAGAACTTACCGTAATTGTGTTTGTGAAGAATGATGAGGCTTGTGTGGTTGGAGCAGTGCAACCAGAACATGTAGCCGTATGAGAACCTAAATTAGAAACATCATCAATGTTGTATTGAGTCCATTCAGAAGCAAGATTAGGGAATGGACAACTAGTACCATCATCAGAAGTTACACCACCACAAACTGAAGAATTTCTCACAAGTGATTTATCTAATGTTGTATTTGTTGCAGTCCATGCTGTTCCAGGATCACAACCAATATTTCCAAAAATATCTACATTACTTGCAGTTGATACTTTATATAAAGCAACTGCATCATCACCGTTAAAAGCAACAGCAGCATTTGATGTTGCAGCTCCACCATATATAGTTGCAGATGCGTTTTTATACACAATTACAGTTCCATCTGACAATGAGCCGGTTAACGCAATATCAGAAGTGGGTGTTGAAGCCCCATTTGCATATAGACGAAGCTTATAGTCGCTCAAATCAACACTTGTTCCAGTTCCATTATAAATTTCAATGTACTTATTATTACTTGAACCTTCAACATATTCTGATATTATTAAATCTGTAGTCTGCCCCCAACTACTCTCAACTCTAAAAACAGTAATTAAAATAAAAAAATATGCCGTTATCGTTAGAAGGTTGATTGCTTTTGTTGTTGTGTTTATATTAAATATCTTTTTCATATATAGTTTACGAATATATAATCTAATTTAAAATTATGAATTTAGCTGTTGTTTAGTTGAATATAAATTTTGAATTAATAAATTGTGAGAAAAACAATTTATTTTGTTGTTTAATTGCTCTCTGGTTTTATTTTTCCAAACGTTCATCATTCTTTAATAACAAATTGTTAATTTTTTAAATGATAAGCATCTGTGTAGCAACTTTAACATCTATGTAGCCTAATCAATGTGTTTTAAGTACGAATTGTTAAACACATTTTTTAACATCTATGTAGCTAATAGTGCATCTATGTAGCTTATTCGTATTTTTTACGAATTTAATCTTTAAATGTTTGATTTTAACGTTAACGATTAAAATCAGATTAAAGACTTTTTTTCAGTATAAAGATTGCTATTTTTTTTCTAAAGTCAATAAAAACAAAAGATGTTATTCAACATGTATTGCTTTGGTTTATTAATTTAAATTTTTCAATTCTTGTTCAATATGTCTTAATTTAATATTTATACTAAATTTTTCTTTGATATGTTTTGCAACTTCTTCTGCACAATAAACTGAACGATGTTGTCCACCTGTACAACCAAAATTAATCATCAAATGTGTAAATTTTCGTTCGAGATATTTTTCAATTGATTGGTCAACTAATTCATATACTGAGTTTAGAAATGTTGCAGTTTCGGGTGTTTTTTTTAAAAATTCAATTACTTGCTCATCTTTTCCTGTTAGGTTTTGATATTCTGGAAGTCGTCCGGGGTTTGGCACGGTTCTACAATCGAAAACAAATCCACCGCCATTACCACTTTCGTCTGGAGGAATGCCACGTTTGTATGAAAAACTATTAACTGTAACTATAAGATTGTTTTCTATGCTTTTTTTAAATCCATATTTTTTAAGTTCCTCAGATTCAAATATTTTTTCAAAAGATGATAATAAATGTGGAATTTTTATTGGCAATTTCACAGTTGAAAGTATCCACTTTAGGTTCTCTATTGCATAAGGAATACTTAAAAGAAAATGTTCTTTTTTCTCATAAAATCCTCTAAAACCATAAGCTCCTAATGCTTGTAATATTCTTATAATTACGTAACCAAAATAATAATCTTTAAATTCCTTTACATTTACATTTTTAAATTTGCTTAATGTATCAATGTAATAATCAAGTAATTGATTTCGTATTTCTTGAGGAATATTTGCTTTTGCATCGTACAATAATGAAGCTATATCGTATTGTAAAGCCCCTTTTCTCCCTCCCTGATAATCAATAAAATATGGAGAGTCGTTTAAAAGCATAATATTTCTTGATTGAAAATCTCTGTATAAGAAATAATTGGTATCTGCTTTTAATAAAAACTCGGTAAGTTCCTGAAAATCATTTTCCAGCTTTTGTTCATCGAATGAAATATTTGAAAGTTTTAGAAAATAATATTTAAAATAATTCAAATCCCACATCATTGATTGTTTATCGAAAGATGCCCTTGGGTAACAATACGAATAATCAAATGTTTGTCCTGCAACTACCTGAAAACGTGGCATCAATTCAATAATTTTTTTATAATAATCAATTGATTTTTCCGAAAATGCTACTTTTATATTTGAACCAGAAATAAATTGGAATAACGTAGTATCTCCTAAATCTTGAAGAATGTATATATTATTGTTTAAATCGGCTATATATATTTCAGGAACAGGAAGTTTATACTTTTCAAAATGTTCGGTAAACTTTACAAATGCAAGATTTTCGCTATAGTCTTTATTATAAACTCCAAGTGCAGTTCTGTTATTACCAAAAATTCTATAATATATTCTGTTTGAACCAGATAGTGGCAATATACTTAGTTTTATTACATTTTCATTTGCCCATTCTTTAAAAAGTGAAATCAAATTATTTTCTATCTCTGAATTTTTCATTAATAATCATTTTTATATTTGATAACTGCTGTAAAGTTAAAACTTGTCAAAGATATTAGTAAATGGTTACATTTATTCGCTATTATATTTGTGAAATGTTATTAACAATCAAAAAAAATATTTAAAAAAATGTTGATAAACATAGTTATAAAACAATCTTTGCTTTGACTTAACAGATGAAGTAAGTATATTTGTTAAAAAAACTCTAAATGGCAAAGGCATTTCTTTTATTAGGAGGAAATATTGATAACAAGTTCAAATATCTTGCACGAGCTGAATCGTTGATTTCTAGTGTTATTGGCGATATCGTCGATAAATCATCTTATTACGAATCTGCACCATGGGGTTTTATACATAAAAGTTTTTTTTTAAATAAAGTAGTTGTAGTTGAAACTATACTTTCTCCTCTTGCATTGTTATTACATATTAATCAGATTGAAAATATGATGGGAAGAATTCGTAAATCTGACCAATATATTGAGAGAAATATTGATATAGATATTTTACTTTACGATAACAAAGTAATTAATGATGATAATTTAATAATTCCTCACCTGAAACTTCATCAAAGAAGGTTTGCCTTAGAACCAGTTTGTGAAATTGCATCTGAACAAATTCATCCGGTTTTAAATGTAACATTCCGTCAATTATTAAACGAATGTGAAGATTTACTCGAAGTTAGACGACTTGAAGATAAAGATGTTCCGAATATTAAAATAGATTAGTGTAATTTTTTATTAGACGCTGATTTTACTCATTAGTTATTTATTTCAAAGGCATTCGTGAGTCGCTTCGCTAAGTTCGCTGATTATTATGATTCTTTTTGACAGGATTACAGGATTTACAGGATTTGTCTTGTAAATCCTGTAATCCTGTCTAATCTTTAATTTTTTTTTAAAAAATAATTATTCTATCGAGTGTCTTTTTTGTCATAGCTTACTACGACTTTTCGGGGGATGTTTCATTGGATTTAAAGAAAAACAATGTGTTGGAATTAGAGACTGCTTAAATTTTAATTTAAAGTTTTATATTACTTTTTGCCACGAAAACTCTAAAACACCAAATTGCACTAAATGACTATAATAGAGCAAAAAATAATTTTGTGTGATTTTGTGCTTTAGTGGCTTATTTTTAGCATCAATAATTGTAAATATTAAATTTTAAACAGTCTGTTAATCTTTTGTAAAATAAGTTAGTACGATTTAAGGTTTGCTTTTCGTAGCGAATCTTTAGAAAAATTGCTTATTTTGTTGTCGTTGTTATAAATAGCGGTTTCCCATTCGCCATACATTGGATTAGGCAGCATAATAAATATATCACCAAAATCGGTTTTATTGGAATCAACCAAATCAATTGCAAGATTAGAATTTCTGTTTTCGTAAAGCTCACTAAAGTCGGTTAAATTATCACCTATAAGTAATAAAAATTCATATTCTGTTCTTAAAGAATCTCTTCGCGATTTTTTACTATTATCAGAAACTTTGAAAATTAAATGCTTATCATCTAAATATGGAAAATTGAACTTTTTAAGATTCAATACAGTTGCTTCTTTTTCAGTAGTTTTTCGATTAGATATATAAAATACTTCAACACTTTTTGTTTTTGCGTAATTAAGAAATTCAACAGCACCCGGCAAGGCATTGGCTAAGGCTTTATCTGACCAACTTTTCCAACTTTCGGAGCTATATCCTTTGCCGGTTTCAATACACTTTACTTCAAAAGGGCTATTATCAAGCAAAGTTTCGTCAATGTCAACAATAACAGCTTTTTTTCGAGAGTCTTTATTATTTTTTAATTTTTCATCAAGTAATCTTTTTGACCAATTATAACATTGATAATACATTGCACGCATTTCTGCAGATTTTTGATACCATAATGTTGCCATTGTAAGGTGTTCGTAAACCGATTTTTTTGTAATACTTAAAGAATCAGAATTGATGCTTTTTGTTTCATCAGTTGAACAATTGCATGAAAATAAAAATATTGAAATAATTGAAATTATAAAAAGATGCCTCATTTGAAAAATTTTAGGTTGTGAAAATACAAAAAAAAATAAGTTCCACTTATTAAGTGAAACTTATTTTTTAAAAATATTATTATAGATATTAAGCTTCTATTGCTTTAACTCTAACTGCCATAGGTCCTTTATCTTTTTGTTCTATTTCAAATTCTACTAATTGACCAGGTTGTAAATTTACATTACTTCCTGAAATTTCAGAACGATGAAGAAAAACGTCATTATTTTCTTCAGTATGTATAAAACCAAAACCTTTAGTTTCATTATACCATTTTATTGTTCCTTTCATTTGCTGAGTATTAATAGTTAGATCTATAGTTATTGTCTCTTCTGTTACCGCCGCCGCCGTTTCCGCCTCTTCGGTCACCGCCGCCGCCTCTGTTATCGCCGCCGCTTCTGAAGTTATTTCTTCTTGGTCCTCTGCTGTCTCTATCTTTTCTTTCGATAGATTCATTAACAACAATTGTTCTGCCTTCTACCTCAACGCCATTAAGACCTTCGATAGCTTTTTTAGCATCTTCATCATTAGTCATTTCAACAAAGCCAAATCCTTTACTTCTGCCAGAGAATTTGTCCATGATAATTTTAACTGAGTTTACTTCTCCGTATTCATCGAAAAGTGTTTTTAATTGTTCTTCACTAATATCATAATGAAGGCTTCCTACGTAAATGTTCATAAAATAATAATAAATAAATAAATAATTTTAAATAATATGTAAAGGTAAAAATATTAATTGTAATTTTCAGTAATTGACTTAATTATTTTTTATATGTTTTATTTACATCATATTATTATTGATAAAACGTACATAAATGATGATAAAAAAGTTATTAAGGTATAATTATTAATAAATCAATTTAATATTAAGTAGATTTTATTTAATAAATATTTATTTTTACAAAATATAAGTTCCAATTTTATGGATAACAACGCAAATAAAAGTCTTTATATTAAAATATTCTGGCTTTTATACTTTTTGATTTATATATCAATATCATTATTATTTTATTTAGTTTCTAATGGTAGCCTAGGTTTTATGCCTTCGTTTGAAGAACTTGAAAACCCTAAAAGTAATCTGGCATCTGAAGTAATCTCTTCTGACCAAGAATTATTAGGTAAATTTTATATTGAAAATCGAACATTTGTTAATTTCGACGAATTATCTCCACACTTAGTTAATGCTCTTATAGCTACAGAAGATTATAGATTTCACGAACATTCCGGAATTGATGCAAAGGCACTTTTTAGAGTAATGGTTGGAGTCTTAACCGGCAATTCGCAAGGTGGAGGAAGTACTATATCTCAGCAACTTGCAAAAAATCTTTTTCCAAGAGATACAGTAATTTATGATTCTAAAATTTATAAAATTGCTAATCTTGCAACTGTAAAGTTTAAAGAATGGGTAACTGCATTAAAACTTGAAAGAAATTACACAAAAGATGAAATCCTTGTAATGTACTTAAATACTGTTACTTTCGGAAGTCAAACATTTGGAATTAAGTCAGCAGCAAAAACTTTTTTTAATGTATCTCCAGATTCATTAAAAATAGAACAAGCTGCACTTTTAGTTGGTGTTTTAAAAGCCCCAACTAAATTTAGTCCTATTCTTAATCCGGAAAACGCATTAAAGCGACGTGAAGTTGTTTTAGCTCAGATGAACAAATATGGTTATATTACAGATACTGAATATGATTCATTAAGAGTTTTGCCTTTTGGTTTAAGTTTTCAGGTTCAAGACCATAAACAAGGACTTGCAACTTATTTTAGAGAATATTTAAGAATGATACTTACCGCTCAAAAGCCCGATTTTAAAAAGTATTCATCAAAAGATAAATTTTTGGAAGATTCGCTTGAATGGTTTGAGAATCCATTGTATGGATGGTGTAGTAAAAATTTAAAACCAGACGGTTCATCATACAATATATATAAGGATGGATTAAAAATTTATACAACAGTAAATTCAAAAATGCAAAAATATGCCGAAGAAGCAGTTTATGAGCATCTTGGTAATAATTTACAAAAAGTATTTAAAAAAGAGCAAATAGGAAGAACAAAAGCTCCATTTGCGTGGAATGTTTCTGAAGACCAAATAAAACAAATTATGGAATCTTCGATGAAACGTTGTGATAGATACAGAAAACACAAATTGGCAGGTTTAAAAAACGATTCAATTGTAAAAATTTTTAACAAAAAAGTTAAAATGAAAGTTTTTTCGTGGAAAGGTGAGTTCGATACAATTATGTCTCCGTTAGATTCTATTAGATATTATAAAGGATTTTTAAGAGCTTCTTTTATGTCTGTTGAACCAGGAACCGGCTATGTTAGAGCTTATGTTGGCGGACCTAATTATAAACATTTTCAATTCGACCAGGTAAAAATTGGAAAACGCCAAGTAGGTTCTACTTTTAAACCATTTCTTTATACACTTGCTATGCAGGAAG
>MENC01000181.1 GCA_001768155.1 Bacteroidetes bacterium GWA2_30_7 | reverse complement strand
ACAACGAAAAGACTTATCCATTTATAATAATCAATATGGCTCTTTTTCAGTTTTTTGAAAAAATATTACGATTTCATTCGCTTAAAGACCGTTCGCAAAATTCAATTGCTTCGACACTTATGGTGCCTCCTTTTATTGCAAGTTCTTATATAGAATATGCCCGATTTTATCCTTTGCAAAAAACTGTTAGAATTATCTCATTAATACGTGAATACGATTTAAAAGGCAAAGGTGTTGACAATGTTTCAGCATCAGATGGTCAGCTTTTGAAGGAATTGGTTTTTAAGATATTGTATTTGTAATTTGTTAATTGTAAATCAAGCAAATTACAATGACAAAAATCAGTTAACCCAATTAGAATTTTGTTAATAAAATCTAACTTTAGTACAGCACTTTTGCACTTTTTTCATTAAGTTTACATAAACATAAATATATGCAAGACTTTCTATTACATATTAATAAATTAACCAAAAGCGATTGGAATAAACTGTTTGATTTAAAAGACGAAATTAAATCTACTAAAAAATTCGGAGAATTTAAAGGAGGAGATAAATTACCCAATGGTGATTTGCAAATGCCATATTTTGCTTGGGCAGATATTACAATTCGACTTTTTAACATAGTGAAAGAACTTAATATTGCTCCAAAATTTGACTGGACTAATTGGATTGAAGGCAAGGAAATAATTAACAATAAGGAATTAGATTATAATTGCCTTGAAATTGAAACCTTATGTAAACTATTTACTTTAATTATTCGAAATGATAGGTTTAATGATGGCTTTTTAGTTCATAATTTACAAAATGGAACAATATTCAAAATTATTAAAGCATTAGAATTTAAAATATCAAATAAATAAAATAATTTATGAAAATATCTGAATTTAAAAACTTAATAAAAGCAATGCCTGTTGATTATCAGGCATTTGACATTAAATGGCGAAACTGGAATAAATTTGAAAATAAAAAAATTAATAACATCTTTAATGAACAGGATATTATTATTAGCAGAAAGGATATTTTTAATGAAAATGATATTGAAACATTAATTTTAAAAACATTAATGTGGGGCTATCCAACAAAAGGGAGAGGAAAAAATATTGAAAATTTTATAGGGGACAAACATTTCATTGTTTTTTGTGATGCATTAAAACGCTATAAAAAGAATAACATATCTATAGAAATTATTAAAAAAGATATGAAAATAATAACAAGTGGATTAGGAACATCTACAATGACAAAGTTTCTATATTTTTTAAATGTAAAAGTTAATAATATACAGACTCTTATACTTGACCAAAAAATTATTGATACATTAAATGCAAATCGCTTTGATGAGTTTAAAGATTTGAAAGATATTAAATATGAGACAGTATTGAATAAATATGAAGACTATTTAAAAATAATGAATGATGTATCTGTTAATATAAATTGTAAGCCAGATGAGCTTGAAATGTTCTTATTTACTTTTGGCAAAATATTAAAGATTTAATTGAATTAGTTCTAATGATTTAAACTTGCATTAGGTGCTTGAATTTGGGATAGAAAAAAAATGAATTTGAAAATAATTGATAGAACTATTGAATTTAAAAATATTCCTTTGACATTTTTATCTCGGAACATTTCATCAGTTTTTTGCAACAAAAACAACAAGACACTTATAGAAACTTTTGAGCATCCCAAATATTCTCGTTTAAAATCATTACTTGCAAACAAATATCAAAGCCATCTTGACAAAAAAATGGGACATTTTTTAAAATTTTTAAAAGAAGCCAACGACATTAATTATTTGCGCTTTCTTAACAAATATGGAGACAATAAATTTTGTGAGTTTAAAATAAACGATAATTTAAATGATAAAGGATTGTATTGCTTCATAAAGAATGAAAAAATAAAATATATTGGGCGTTGTACCGACAATTTTAATAAACGAATTAATCTAGGTTACGGTAAAATTCATCCAAAAAATTGTTTTATAGACGGGCAAGCAACTAATTGCCATTTGAATTCATTAATTAATTCGATTGACAATATAAAATTTGGAGTTTACATTATGACAGACAAATCAATAGAAGAAATAAAGGAATTGGAAAAATTAATATTGAATTGTAACAGTTTTGAATGGAATATTCAAACATCATAAATATTTAAGACGTAAAATAAGCCCAAACTGCTAATATTTTTAAATGAGTTAAAAACTTTCTACTTCTTCACATAATTCTCAGGCATCAAAGCATGAAACGACCAATTATTCAAAAATAAAGTCATTTTTTTTCTGTCATAAGTTTCATCTGATTCTAAAAATCCGGAATCCTGAGTGTGAATTCTTGCACCTTTATTATTTAAAATAACCATAACCGGAAAACCAAATCGTTGTGGAAAATCCAGTGATTTCAGCACATCAAGATTCATATTTTCTTTGCTGTAATTAACTTTCACAACAATATAATTTGCCTTCACAATTGAATCCAAAACTTCGTCTTCGAATAAAAACTTGTTTATTTTTAAGCACCACGGACACCAATTTCCTCCAATCATAACAAGCACATGCTTTGTTAGTGAATCGGCATCGCTAACTGCTTTTTTTAGAGCAAGTTTTGCATCTGCTGTTGGGTCGTATATTTTGGGTGCTTGGCTGAAAGATAGTTGAGCAATTGTCAGAAATAATAGGATTGTTATTAGTTTCATGTTTGAGGTTTGATGTCGTTCTTTATTCATTATTCTAATGTTCAAATGTTCTATTGTTAATTTTTAATTTTTATTTATCGTTGAAAAATTGACTCTTCAAGGTCTTGCAGACGCTTGAAGGTCAATTTCCACCTGTTCCAACAAAATTATGGTCTTTATTTTTGAATAAAATATTGAAAGTGGTTAAACTTCCATAAATTCTTGAAATATACTGTTGTAAGTTCACTTTTTCTTCATCAGTAAGTTTTGCGTGGCTGTTAATATTTTGTTCTAAAACACGAAGTCTGTCACGCAACATTACAATTTTATGAAAAAAAGTATCTATTGGAATTTCTTTAGATTGCATCGCCGGATTTGCAGGTTTTAAAATCATTGTTCCGCCGAGCCATTTTTCGCCCAATGGTACAACTTCCTGTAAAAGTCCGTATTTATCAAGTGCATAGCTTAAAATTTCCTCAAATTGATTCATATCAAAACCATTGCTTTCTGAATTGCTACTTTCGGTTTCATTTTCCATTTCAAGTATTTCCAAATCGGGACTTGATTTTAAAATTTCGACCTTACCACCTCTTTCAAAAAATATTTCATAGGTTGTAAGGTTTACTTTACTTATTATACCTTCACCATAACGTGAATGTTCGATTCGGCTTCCTTTTGTTAAATCTTTCATATTAAGAATGTTTGATGTTAAGGTGTGTCTTCGAGAGCCTCAGACACCATTGGTCATTGAGGTTCTCGAAATGACATTTAATTCCCAAGTTTATTAATTTGTTTATTTGTTAATTGTTTAGCATTCTGCTTACTGATTACTTTTTTTCCAGTTTTTTCTTCAATTTCTCTTCTTGTATTTCCTGCAATTGTACCACCTTGTTTTGCAATTACTCTACTATCTTCAAAGGTTTTAGGATTCTTTTCTTTTGAAATTTCCGATGTTGTGGCTTCTGCAAGCATATTTAAAACTAATTCAAGATTTGTCATGTGGTCTCTAAGATTCTCTTTTTTTAGGTCTTTAAAAACCTTGTATTCTTTTGTAGAAAAGCCACTCCACGCTTTTGTAATTTCATCAGTTAAAATTGCAAACTCCTGCCCCTTTTGAATTCCTCGATTTTCCCATTCATCAGTCAGTTCTTTTCGAACTTCAATACTTTTTAAACGTTGATTTATCCATTCTTTTGAATAACCTTTACTTAAATAAGTTTCCATTAAACGGTCAATCCCTTTTTCAGGGTCTTCAATTTCATCAATTCTTTCGCTTCCAACTCTTGCAAGCCAAATCTTAAATGGTTCTGCTTTTGGAGAAGGAACTGATTGAATAAGCCGGAATAGTTGCTCTGTATCAGCAACATCGGTAAGTCTATTCTTTCCATCTGCTGCTAGCATTTTCAAAGCGTGACAATTCGTCACGGTTTCATTTCCCTCTTCTTTTAATCGTTGTTTCAACTTACGCCAATAAGCATGAGAATCAACACTCTCAGTTAAAACTCCAATAATATCAACAATCGAAAAATACCATTTCTCATTTTTATCATCCCAATGAGTGCGGATTTTTTGAGCGTTAAATAATTTTATAGCAGTTTCTTTTGTCATATTACATTTTCTTCCTTTTCAACGGTAAATTATATTTTCTTTCGCCAGAATAAGCATATAAAGCATTTGCAATAGCCGCAGCGGTAGGAATCATTCCTATTTCGCCAATTCCTTTTGCACCATAAGGACCAACAGGGTCTTTAACTTCTACTCCATAAACTACTACATTTGGAGTATCTTTAGCTCTTAAAACTCCGCAATCTCTTAATTTAGTGCTTATTGGACGACCATCTTTCAATGGCAAATCTTCGGTAAGTGCATAGCCTACGCCCATGTGTACAGCACCTTCTATTTGGCCTTCAAAAAGCATTTGATTCATAATTTTACCAGCATCGTGTGCGGCATAAACCGTATCAATTTCACCCTTATCGTCAAGCACAACTAATTGAGCTGCATAGCCATAAGAATAATGTGTAATATGCTCTTTAACTTTTGGGTCGCCTGGTTTTGTTGTCCAGTCGCAAATCCAGCGACCTTTATATTGCTTCCCAACCAAATCAGCAAGTTTTTTTGTTTTTAAATCTTCTTTCATAGCTTTAGAGGCATCAATAACTGCATTTGCCAATAATGTTGTTCCACGAGATGATGTAGTCATTCCTGTTTTTATACCAGCTTTAGTATCAACTACTACGTCAATAAATTCGGGTTTAATTCCGGTTTCTTCGCACAGCGATTGCAATGCCATGTTATGAACTCCCTGTCCCATCTCTGTCCAGCCGTGATGAATTACAACTTTTTGAGCTGAAACAATTTCTATAATTGCATCGCTATAATCGGGCATTCCGTTTCCAACTCCACAATTTTTGATTGAGCTAGCTAATCCACAATATTTTGCTTTATCGTAATGAGGTTTCAGCTTTAAAAAACATTCCCTAATTCCAACTCCTGTAACTTTCTGTCCTGTT
>MENC01000180.1 GCA_001768155.1 Bacteroidetes bacterium GWA2_30_7 | reverse complement strand
ATGACTTAAGTACTTATTGCTCTCCAAAGATAACCTTAACCAATTTGGATCAGGATTTGGTAGGAGATCAGGGTTTGGGAGGTCCACCTGATGGTTTAGAACCCAATAAAAATTTAGTAAATCTTACTTATGAATGTGGAGTTACAAATTCAGTTTTAGGCGAACCTGCTGATTTTTATGTTGTTGATTTAGTTGTTACTCTTTACGAGGATTAATCAAATTTTTTTCTACTATAATATTGTTTCTATTTACTTTCAACAAATTTTTATTTCATATAATTTTTGTCAGCAAATATCAATTGTTTATCAAAAAAATGTTACTCTTTATATAAATTAATTTCACAGTAATTTTTTTTAATCTATTTTTAATCACTTTATCATTTTAAACACTTAAAATTTATCAATATGAGAAAATTTACTTTTACACTTAGTCTTGCATTTTTAATGTTACTAACTTTTGTAACTAATGCAGCCGATTTTTATTGGGTTGGCGGAATGGGAAACTGGTCTGATTTTGCAGCACATTGGGCAACAACTTCAGGTGGTGGCACCTTCCATCCAAATGCACCAACACAAGCAGATAATGTATTTTTTGATGCTAATTCATTTTCTTTTCCAGATGGTCAGGCAGTTAATGTAGATGTTATGGCAACCTGCAATAATATGGATTGGACAGGAGTAACAAATATTCCTGATTTTGCAGGCTTTAGCACTTTAGAAGTTTATGGCTCATTAACTTTTTCATCTGCTATGAAAGATACAATCAGCTATAACGGAACGTTAATCTTTAAATCGTCATTACCAGGTAATACCGTTAATTTTTCAACCGTGTCATTAAATGGTGGGCAATTACAATTTGATGGAATTGGCTCTTGGTCAATTGATTCAGATATTGATATGGGTTTTGGACAAATAGATATTGTAAATGGTACTGTAAACTTTAATAATCATAATTATAAATTAAATTTTCTTTCGTCATGGTCTATGTTACCAAGAACTATAGATTTGGGAAGTTGTACAATGACTGTTCAAAATATCATGTTTTGGAATATTGGATTATTAACTTTTAATGCAGGAACATCTACTTTAAATTACAAAAATAATTGGTTCGACGGTATGGGATTAACATATTATGATTTTAACTTTCCACTTGATTGGACTAATAATGTATTTATTCAGGGAAGTAATACTTTTCATAATCTTGGACTTGATTATGCAAATGTTACAGGCTTAACCTTAGAAGCTGGAAAAATACAAACATTAAATAATATTAGATTCGGAGCAAATTGTTCAAGTTATAAAACTGTAATGTCTAGCAATCAGGGAGTAGCCTCAACAATTAAGAAAATTTCTGGTGCTGTAAACGAAGACTATTTGGCTATAAGAGATATTACAATAATTGGTGGAGCAACTTTTACAACTAATAATGGAATTAATTTAGGAAATGTTACAAATTGGACAATTAACTCAGGAACTCCAAGTGATTATTATTGGGTTGGCGGTGCTGGCGATTGGAGCGATTTAAACCATTGGTCAGATGTTTCAGGTGGTGTGCCAAATAAAACTTGTACTCCATCAGATGTATCTAATGTCTTTTTTGATGCAAACTCATTTTCTTTACTTGGTGAAGTATTAAATATTGATATTGAGGCTATTTGTAATAACATGGATTGGACTGGAGTAACAAACACTCCTCAAGTTTCCACTTCTATGGGTACTGGATTAAATATTTTTGGTTCTTTAACTTTATCAGCAGGAATGAATTATGGTTCGGTTCGATTAGCCTTCCGTTCAAATAATATGGGCAATACTATTACTACAGCAGGTCTTTCAATACCCACAGATATTACTTTTGAAGGTAATGGTGGTTGGCAATTAAATGATGATTTGACCATGACTGGTTACTTAAATATGAATCAAGGTTCATTTAATACTAATAATTTTGATGTTTCTACTATAAGTGTATCTTCTTATTCAAGTTTAAATAGAACTATAACATTGGGAACTAGCACAGTAACTTGTGGTACATGGTATTTATTCTATAATACTAATTTAACAATAAATGCAGGTACAAGTGAAATAATTTTAACAGGCTATCAATTTAATGGTGGAAGTAAAACATATTACGACTTAACTTTACAAAATTCAACATCAATAACTTTTAACGGCTCAAACACTTTTAATATTATTAATAATTCGGGAAATGGTGATTTGTTATTTGAATCGGCAACTACCACTACATTTACAAGTTTAAATGGAACAGGAAATTGTGCCGATTTACTTAATATAAAATCACAAGGTGCCGGACAAACTGCCACATTATCACTTGCTTCGGGAGCAATTACTGTTAATTATGCAAATATAACAGACATAGCTGCAATAGGTGGCGGAACTTTTAATGCAAATAATTGTATTGATGGGGGAAATGTAAGCGGATGGACTTTTACGTTTCTTGGAAGTACCGACTACTACTGGATAGGCGGCGCAGGAGACTGGAGCGACCCTGCAAATTGGTCATTATCAAGCGGTGGAGTTGCAAATCCGGGAGGATGCATTCCTACTCAGGTTGATAATGTGTTTTTTGATGGAAATTCAGGATTAAACTTTCAGGCAGTTACAATAAACCAAAATGCTTATTGTAAAAATATGGACTGGACAGGAGCAAATAATGCCAGATTAAGCGGAACAAGTTCTTATGCACTTAACATATATGGCTCTTATACATTTGTTGCAACTGGTCTTTATCAATTTTATGGCAATGTATTATTTAAATCCGATAATGCCGGTAACAATATTGATACAAAAGCTAAAACTTTTTATGGAAATGTCTTTTTTGATGGAAATGGCGACTGGACATTACTAAGTTCATTAACCACTCAGGTTTCAACTAATAAAAATATATATTTTAATAAAGGAACTTTATCAACAAATAATTTTGCGATTACTACAGCTAGTTTTTATTCTTATACAGATGGAAACAGAATATTAAATCTTGGAAGTTCGACTATTACAGCCGACTCTTGGTATATTTCAGATGGTACAAACCTTACAATTAATCCTGTAACTTCTATTATTAATGTTTCTGAATCATATTTTTATGGTGGTGATGCCGATTATAATAATGTAAACTTATCTACTACTGCTTATACATATATTTATGGTTCAAATACTTTTAATATATTAAATATTCCAAATTGCGATAATCTGTATTTTGAAGCCTCTAAAACAAATACTTTTAATACATTAATTATTCCTGATGGAACTTCATGTACAAATTATTTTAATCTAAGTTCAACAACTCAAGGTTCAGTTACAAATCTAAGTATGGCGGCTGGTATATTTACTGGAAACTGGTTTACAATAACAGATGTTGCAGTAGGTGGTGGTGGAACTTTTAATGCAAATAATAGCATTGGAGTTGGCGATGTTACCGGATGGAACATATCAGGTGGTGCCGGTGTTGACCTTTATTGGATTGGTAATGGAGGTTCGTGGAGCGACCCACTTCATTGGTCTTTAACTTCTGGCGGAGTTTCTTATGGCTGTATTCCAACATCAAACGACAATGTGTTTTTTGATGCAAATTCATTTAGTGGAATATCTGCTGTTGATATTAATGTTGACGCATATTGTAAAAACATGGATTGGACTGGAGCAATGTATTCACCCGATTTAACAGGATGGTATCAATTAAACATTAATGGTTCTTTAACTTTAATTGCATCAATGAATTATGATTTTTGGGGAATTCTGAATTTTATTTCTTCCGGTGCTGGAAATACTATTAAGTCGGCTGGAAAATTAATTTCAGGAATTGACCTCAATGGTAGTGGCGAATATACTCTCTCTGATGATATAACATTAAATTGGTCGGGAATTAATTTCCAAAATGGAACATTTAATACAAATAATAAAAATATTGATATTAATGGTGATTTTGCCTCTTCCTCTTCAAATATTAGGACTCTTAATCTTGGAAGTTCAGTTATAAATCTTAATAGTTGGAATATTACAAATGGCACAAATATGACTCTTAATGCTGGAACTTCTTCTATTTCGTTAAGTAATAATTCATGGAATTTTAATGGTGCCGGATTTACATACAATAATGTTGACCTTAGCTCACCAACTTTTGGACCTCTTACATTAAATAATTCAAATACATTTAACACTTTAACAATAAATCCTGCATCAGTAATTTGGTTACAAGCTGGTTCTACTCAAACTACCAATAATCTTAATGTTACTGGAATTGTTGGAGAAGAAATTACTTTAAAGTCTGATAATGATGGAGTAACTGCATTTTTAAATCAAACGTCTCAGGAATTTTGTGGCGATTATCTACAAATTCAGGATATTACAGCATCAGGAACAACATTTTATGCTGGCGAAAACAGTACCGATTTAGGCAATAATTCCGGTTGGACTTGGTCGGGAGTAACTGCAATTAATCAATATCCTGCCGGTATGTGCGAAGATGTTTTTGGCGGAGGAACAGTTGCAGGAATTAATTTAACATTACTTGAATCTACAATTGATGGCGGAAGCGGATATACACATTCATGGTACCGCGATTATGCTCTTACAATTCCTGTTTTATTTCCTGCAAATGTTACAGTTAGCAATGATGAAGCATTTTACGATAATGTTGATAATGGAACTTGTTCGGGTATAGCCGAAGTTATTTATACAGTTTATTCTTGGCCCATTTTATCATCAGTTGTTACAAATGTAGTTTGTAACGGACAAAATAACGGAGCAATAAATTTATCTGTTTCAAGTGATAATTCACCATTTATCTATATTTGGAGCAATGCCGCAACTACTCAGGATATTTCTTCATTATCACCAAATGCTTATACAGTAACTGCTACAGATTTGTATGGTTGCGATAATACTCATTCAGCTACTGTTACAGAACCTGCTGTTCTTTCAGCATCTGCAACAAAAACAAATATTACTTGTAATGGTTCTGCAAATGGAACTATTGATTTAACAGTTGCAGGAGGCACAACTCCTTACACTTATTTGTGGTCAAATGCAGCTACTACACAAGATTTAGCAGCACTTTCGGCAGGAACTTATGATGTTACTGTAACCGATGCAAATGGTTGTACTGCAACCACATCTGCAACAATTACAGAGCCGGCAGTATTATCAGCATCAGCAGTTAAAACT
>MENC01000179.1 GCA_001768155.1 Bacteroidetes bacterium GWA2_30_7 | reverse complement strand
TTTTAAATAATGAAGTTTATTTTTCATTTAAAATTGATGAAAATATCAATCTTATTAAATCATTATCCAATAATTTTTCAATAGAAAAAATAAATGAAAATACTGTATTTGCTTATTCTACAAAAGATAATTTTCTTAAACTTAATGAAAAACTTAAAAATATTAAAATACTTCAATCAGAATTTGCAAATAAAAATATTCCAATGGCAAAATCTTTAAAAGAAGTTTTAAGTTGGAATTATTATCCTACATACTCACAGTATGAGCAACTTGTATCAGATTTTGCAACCAGCTATCCCGAAATTTGTAAATTAGAAAATATAGGACAGACTGTAAATGGTAGAAATATTTGGGTTCTAAAAATTTCCGATAATGTACAAATTAAAGAAGCAGAACCAGAATTTTTATATTCTGCAACCATTCATGGAAACGAACCAATAGGTTATGTATTATCGTTACGACTAATTGAATATATTTTAACTAATTATACTACCAATAATGAAATTGCAGACCTCATAAATAATTACGAAATTTGGATTAATCCTCTTGCTAACCCTGATGGAACTTATGCTATTGCAGATAGTACAATAAATGGAGCTACTCGTTTTAATGCAAACGGAATTGACCTAAATAGAAACTTTCCCGACCCTGAAAATGGCTCAAATCCAGACGGAGAATCTCGGCAACCCGAAAATATTGCTATGATGGATTTTGTAAAGCAACATAATTTTGTAATTTCAGCACATCTTCATACTGGAAGCGAAGTAGTTAATTATCCTTGGGATACATGGTCAAAATTACATACCGACGATATTTGGTTTCAAAAAATATCTCATCAATATGCCGATACAGCTCAATTATATAGCTTTAATGGATATTTTGACGATTATAACGATGGAATCACAAACGGTTATCAATGGTACGAAATAAATGGCGGAGCACAAGATTATTTAACTTATTTTCAAAACAGTAGAAGTATTACTCTGGAACTAAGTAGTACTCATTTAGTTGACACTTCATTATTGAGCAATTATTGGGAATATAACTATCGTTCGCTGATTAATTTAATAAAAAACTGTAATTTGGGAATTAATGGAATTGTAACTGACTCATTAACAGGACAGCCTGTTAAAGCAGAAATTACGATAATTGCTCACGATTTTGACAATTCTTTTGTAATTTCTGATTCGTTAAATGGCGATTTTTACAGACCAATAATGTCGGGAATTTATTCGATTTTAGTAACTGCCCCAAAGTATTATTCGTATCAATTAGATGATGTTTCAATAATTGAAAATGAGTCAAAATATTTTGATATTAAATTAGTTCCAATTCAAAGTAAAGATTCTTGCAATGGTATTTTTTATGCACAAATTATTAACTATCCGATAAGTGATGTTTTGAAAATTAAAATTGTAAATTCTAATGCAAAATTTATGAATGTCAAAATAATTAACTCATTAGGTAAAGAATTATTTTATAATAAATTAAATTCGATATGTAATACCGTAATTGAGCTAAATTTAGGAAATCTAAATGATGGAATCTATTATATAATTTTAACTCAGGCAAGTAAAAAAATAATTGCCAAATATGTAAAAATGTGATTGCAACTAAATATTTTTTTGATTTGCAATTAACATAAAATCAAATATTTATGAATCCATGGCTTAAAATACCACTAAACGATTATGAAAAACACATGGCTCATCCAATGGTTGGTCAGTTGGAATTATTAGGTAATTTAACCAAAGAAAAACTTCAAAAATATAAACCAGAAAGTTTTGCAATTTTTGGAATTTGTGGTGGAAACGGTTTGGAACACATCAATAATTCTGTAACAAAAACGGTTATTGGCATCGACATAAATCAGCGGTATTTAGATGAATGTAAAAACCGATATTCTTCAAAAATAGAAAACCTAAATTTGTTCCAATGCGATTTAAATATCGACGAACTTCCAGATTTTAAGGCAGATTTAGTAATAGCTTCTCTGATTTTTGAATACATTGATATTAAAACAGGACTTGAAAAAGTTTATAGCCGAATTGCAGAAAATGGACTTTTAATTGCAATTATTCAAAATAATAATAATGTAACCTCAGTTAGCCCGACAGGTATAGAAAGTGTTAAAGAAGTAGGAAGTGTTTTTAAAATAGTTGATGAATTTGAATTTGAAAAAATAGCTTCAGAAAAAGGCTTCAAATTAGTTAATAAAACAGAACACTTTTTGGTTAATGGAAAGTCTTTTGTTTGTTTGGATTTAAGTAAATAATTTCAGCTTAATTTATTTATTATAGAGTTAAATATTTTGAAATTTTATAAAGTTTAATCATCTTTATAAAGAAATTATTTAACATTTTAACTTTGAAAATCAAAATCTTATTCATTTTATTAATTGGAGTAGGCAATATTGAGATATGTAGAAAATGTTATAAATATTAAATGAAATCAATTAATTTAAAAATACTACTCTGCTTAATTTCAGGATACTTTCTGGCTTACAATACTTCTTACTGTCAAAATCATTTTTCAATTGGAGCAAATAAATTTGGAATTGCGATAGGAAGACCAATAATGTATTCAGGAGTAAGGTTGAATTTCTTTGATAAACAATATTTCAAGAAAGATTCGGTATTAAAAGAGACTAATTATCAGACAAATGGCTTATCTTTTTCAGTAATAAATAAAACCGCAAATGTAGAATGTAATGGATTGCAATTTGCTTTAATAAATAATAATATACGTGGTCAAATTAATGGAGTATTTGGAGGGATTATTAATGTAAACAAGTTATATAGATGTAGATGTTATGTGTATAACAATGGAATTACTTTTGGTGCATATAATTATCATATAAAAACGAATGGTTTGCAATTGGGTATATTCAATAAATACTCTGAATCGTGGGTTGATGTTGGTATATTAAATCAATATTCACGTTCAAAAATAGATATTGGAATTTTAAATTTTAATATTTCCCATGAAGGTTTTAGAATGGGATTAATTAATAGTGGCAAAATTTGGTATGATAAAAGAGCATTTGAAGATATTTGGTTAGGAATTATTAATATTAAAAAATATCAGAATTCACATCACAATTTTAATTCTGTCGAATATTTACAAACAATTGATAATAATGGAGTTCAAATAGGATTAATAAATTATTGCGAAACTTGCAAATTCCAAGTGGGATTGTTTAACTATATTAAAAGTAAGAGTAAGTTTAAATTTATTCCTATTATGAATTTTAAAAGATATAAATAAATTGAAATTTGCAGAACATTCTTTAATTTACTTTTTTATCTGTGAATAAAATCAGTTTAGATAAGAAAAAACAGCGTAAATCATATTTATCTTAAATAATCTGCGTTCCATTTTTTTGATTTCATAAAACAATTATATAATTTTAGAAATAAATTTTACAATCTGTCAGTGCAACAATTTAACAATGTAACCATTTAACAATTCAATAATCTAAATATATGATTAGCTTCAAATTAAACGGTCAGGAAATTCATTACGAAGGAAATCCCGAATTAAGTTTACTAAAATATTTAAGAAACGAACTTGATATAATTTCTGTAAAAGATGGCTGTTCGGCACAGTCTGCCTGTGGTGCATGTATGGTTGAAATCGACGGAAAAGCAAAACTGTCATGCGTTGCAAAAATGTCAACACTCAATGGCTCAGAAATTACCACAATGGAAGGAATACCCGAGAAAATAAAAGATATTTTAGCTACAGCATTTGTCTCAAAAGGTGCTGTGCAGTGCGGTTTTTGTACGCCAGGCTTTTTAATGCGAACCAAGGTTTTATTACAAGAAAATCCATCACCAACTAAAGACGAAATAAAAAAAGCTTTAACTCTAAATCTTTGTCGCTGTACAGGTTATGCAAAAATTATTGAAGCAATTGAATTAGCAGCAAAAACCATAAAAGAAGATAAAAAATTAGAAATGCCTGTTTATGAAGGCAAAATCGGAGATTCTTTACCAAAATACGATGCTTATAATACAGCAATCGGAAAACGTAAATTTGTTGCCGATTTAAAATTTGATGGAATGTTGCACGGAGCATTGAAGTTCAGTGATTTTCCTCGTGCAAAAGTTCTGAAAATTGATGTTTCTGAAGCCGAAAAAGTTAGTGGAGTAAAAAAGGTTTTTACATATAAAGATGTTCCCGGAAAACGTTACATCGGCTTGGTTTTTACCGATTGGCCCCTGTATATTGCCGAAGGCGAAAACACAAGATATATTGGCGATGTTTTGGCAATGGTAGTCGCCGAAAATGAAGAAATTGCACGTTATGCCACTTCCAAAATTAAAATTGAATACGAGGAATTAATTCCTGTAACCGATATTCACGAAGCTGTAAAAGATAAAGTTACGGTTCATCCCAATAGGTCAAATATTTTAGAAAATTGCAAAATCAATAAAGGTGGCGATGTAAACCAAGCATTAAAAAACTCGTTTTACACAGCAAAAGGAACTTTTACAACTCAACGTATCGAACATGCTTTTTTGGAGATGGAATCAGCCGTTGCATTGCCCGATAATGATGGCGTTATTTTGTACAGCCAAGGGCAAGGTGTTTACGTTGACCAAAGGCAAGTTGCATCAATACTTGCATTGCCCGAAGAAAAAGTCAGAGTAATTCTTGTGCCAAACGGTGGCGGATTTGGAGGAAAAGAAGACCTTACAGTTCAAGGACATGCTTCGTTGGCAGCCTATATTTTGAAAAAGCCTGTAAAAGTTTCGTTAACTCGTGATGAATCAATTAGTATGCACCCCAAGCGTCATCCTGTGTGGATGCAGATTGAGGTTGGTGCCAATCAAAACGGAAAAGTTACAGCATTAAAATTAAATGCAATAGGTGATACCGGAGCTTATGCCTCTGTAGGTACAAAAGTTATGGAAAGAGTTGCAGGGCATTGTTCGGGCGGTTATTATTTCCCAACTGTTCAACTCGAAGCAATGACAGTTTATACCAACAATATTCCAAGTGGTGCTATGCGTGGATTTGGTGCACCACAGGCGGTTTTTGCATTAGAAACCTGTTTAGACGAAATTTGCGAAAAAGCAGGATTCGACCGTTGGCAGTTTCGTTACGATAATGCTTTGGTTGATGGCTTAGAAACTTCAACAGGACAGAAAGTTACAGGAGTTGGAATTAGGGAATGTTTTTTAAAGCTGAAACCTCATTACGATAAAGCAAAATATTGTGGATTAGC
>MENC01000178.1 GCA_001768155.1 Bacteroidetes bacterium GWA2_30_7 | reverse complement strand
TCAGCTTTTTGTTCCCAAGGTCGTTTTCCAGCATAGAATTTTGCACCAAATTGTTTTGCATAAGGTTCAACAACATCATTGTTAGATGCTCTAAGCTTTAACATAAAATCAATTTTTTCTCCTGAAATACCATTTTCATCGTAAATATATCCATCAGGACCAGAAATAGTTATTACTTTTCCGCCTAATTGATTAACTTTTATTGCTGCACCCCATGCAACATTTCCAAAACCCGAAATAGCAACTCTTTTTCCTTTAAAGCTTTCGCCTCTGGTTGCTAACATAGCTTCTGAAAAATAAACATTTCCAAAACCTGTAGCTTCGGGACGAATTAAACTTCCACCCCACTCTAAGCCTTTTCCAGTTAAAACGCCAGAAAAATCTTTAGTTAATTTTTTATATTGACCGAATAAGAACCCTATTTCGCGTCCACCAACTCCTATATCTCCGGCAGGAACATCAATATTAGGTCCAATATGGCGATAAAGTTCTGACATAAAACTTTGACAGAATTTCATGATTTCATTATCAGATTTTCCTTTTGGGTCGAAATCTGAACCTCCTTTAGCTCCACCCATTGGAAGTGTAGTTAAACTATTTTTTAAGATTTGTTCAAATCCTAAAAATTTTAAAATACTTAAATTAACACTTGGGTGAAATCTTAAACCACCTTTATAAGGACCTATAGCACTGTTAAACTGTATTCTATAACCTCTGTTAAGCTGAACTTCTCCTTTGTCGTCGAGCCATAAAACTCTAAACATTATTACTCTTTCTGGTTCAACCAATCTTTCCAAAATCTTTGCATGTTTGTATTTTGGATTTTCCCCCATAAAAGGAATAATTGTTTCTGCTACTTCACACACTGCTTGATGAAATTCATTTTCGCCAGGATTTTTAGCAATTACGTTTGCCATAAAATTATTTACCGCTTCCATAATTTCTTTATTTAATTAATGATTATTAGATTAATACTTTTGCAAAGATAAATATATTTTAAATACGGATTTATTTATTGCAACAGAATAAAACTAATTCTTTTACAACTATTTGTCATTTTGTTAATTACATATTTAAGAATTGTTATTAAACAGTAATAAATAGTAGTTTTTATATAACAAATAATTGAAAATTTAATGATTTCAGTATTAAGATATATTAAATTTCTACTCAAATTAACTAGATTGATAGTGATTTTTTAAAATTTATGAAAATTTATAACTGAAACTATTTTGGATTGATAAACAAACTATAATTCGGTATATTTTCACAACATTTATGATTATAATATATGTTTATAAACCAAACATATTTGAGTTTGTAACTTCATTGTAAAATTCCAAACAGTTTACGCACGTTAAAATAAAACCGAGTATGTTTTTATGTAAGTTCAATTTGATTTCAAAGATTTTTAATCCCGATAAAATCGGGATAATTTGAATAATCGCCTATGAAATAGGCGGTTAAACAATCAAATCGTAGAGTCAACTACAAAGTAGTTGAACATATCATAGTGTTTGTAAGAAAACGCCAAAAAACAAAAAACAAATGTCAAATAAATTCCAATTCTCAAAATTTCAATTCTCAAAACCGTTTGAATATTACGTATTTGTAATTTGTGATTTATTTGATTTCTGAAAATTGAAATTTGATATTTCTAAAAACACATCGTTTTCTTAGAAACACTATATACAGAATATTCAACACTTTCAGTGTTACTGTTTATTAACATTAGTTCCCCCAATTATATTATATTGGGGGTTATTCAAATTTAACTCTTTCAGAGTTTGAAAAAAGTTGCAATTTTTCTGAAATTAAATTGAGATTACGTTTTTAAAAGGATTAATTAATTTTGAAACATATCAACAAGTTATACAATTTAGTTGTGTAATAAAAAAAAAGCCTGACATTTGTCAGGCTTTAATAATTTTAAAATCTGTTACTTAATTAAATTAATTTTTTTAATTATAGATTTTTTATCAGATAATATTTTAACAATATAACTACCTTCGGCTAAGTTTGAAATATCAACTTTAGTTAAAGTAGTAGCATTTTTAACAGTCGCAACTACATCACCAATAATATTATAAATTTTAATTGAAGAATTTTCAGCATTTTCAATGTTTAAAATACCTTTTGTTGGATTTGGATAAACATTTATTGATTTTTTTGAAATCGAATTTAAGCCTGTATAATCATATTGTGCAGTACAACCATTAGCATCAGTAACTGTCATAGAATAAGTTCCAGTAGTTGCACCAGTATAGTCCTGATTAATTGAGCCATCATTCCATAAATATGTATAAGGCTGTGTACCACCTATAACAGAAACATCAATAGTAGCGCCATTAATAACTCCACTTGCAACTAATTCTGTTGGTTCAGAAATAACAGCAGTAGTAACACACTCATCAAAAGCATCATCTGTAATTGTAACTGGATATGAACCGGCACCAACTCCTGATATAGAATTTACAGTTTCGCCCGACTCCCATAAATAAGTATATGGAGGTGAGCCACCGGCAACAGATACAGTTGCTCCACCATCGGTATTTCCATTACAATATACATCATAAACACTACTAACAAAGCAAGATAATGGAAGTCCCGAAGGCATGACTACATTTAATCTAATTAATGGCAGAACATCATCATAATACCAAGTTCCTTGAAACAATAATGCAGAAGAACTAGGAAAATCATGAGGTCCAATATCATCCCCGCCAATGTAAAGTCTTCCATCACCTCCTGTTGTTGATATTCCATAGCATTCAATACCAACATTATACCAAGTACTTGCGGTTAAAAATTCACCACTACCATTAGGAATAAATGGTACAGTAATCCATTTCCCTAAATCATTAGCCGTAACATCATAAACTGATGATGCTAAAACTTCAACCCAACCTCCAGCTCCATCATCCTGCCAAATTTTAGCAATAAATTGAGTTCCTGCCGTAGAGTTTGAAGTAATATAAACTGATAATGATTTCGCTTCATCTGCATTGAATATATAAAAAACTGTACCGGCAGCATCGCCTTCAGAAGGACCTACATAACGACTTGGTCCGGCAGTTGTTGTTCTAATATAATCTCTTGCATAAACAGTATCTGAAACAGAGAAACTAATGGTATCTTCATTATTTGATAAAACTTCGTCTGCTTGGTCAGAAAAAACACTAAAAGTAGTATGATATGATCTAACTTCATTAGGTAAAGCAAAAGGAACAGGTACGGCAACTGAATCAGCAGTAGATGCATTTACTGATGCTATTACTGTACCATCTTCATTATATACATCAGTTGTATAATTATTTACAACTACGTTTAAATTAACATTTGTTTGTGGATTAGTTCCAAAATTTAAAACATTAGCTCCAAAATTTACATTTTGTAATTGAGATAAAGGTGTTTTTGAATAAAAACCGGCACCATCAAACACTGGCCAAGCCGCAGTTAATTGAATATCGTTAGCTGGAAGAGAAGAAAGTTGAATATCGTCAACCATCCAGAAATAATGGCTACCACCATACATGTGCCATCTCATATAAACTGTTGATTGATTAGCTGCTACAGAAGAAATATCTACTTCGGTAGTTTTTGGATTAGAAGTTGCTGAATTAACTGCTTGACCTCCTTTTACGTCAAATTCTGTCCAGTTTGTTCCATCGTTACTTACAAAAACTGAAAAGTAAACTGATGAAGAACTACAACAATATCTGAAATAATGTTGAAATGATAATAATACAGAACCTTTTGATGAACAATCAATTGCAGATGTTTGAAAATAAGCATCCATGTTAACTGGTGTACCTCCTGGAAAAGGAGTATTATAAAAATCTGCTCTTAACGACATAAAATATTCGCCACTTGTAGAGGTAATTACAGGTACTGTCCCAGAATACTGACCTCCTGGAGCTTGGTTTGAAACAATCCAGTTAAAATCATAAGCATCTACAGCTAGGTCAACCATCGACCAGCCAGATGGTAAAGTTCCAGCATTAAAATCTTCTGACCAAAAAATAGCTTGAATACTCTTATCCATAGCTATTTGCTCATTAGTTTTTGGAACATCAATTTTTTCGGGTTTACAAGGAATTTGCTTTAGCGTATTTGGCTTATTAATCTGTCCAAAAGCATAAACAGAAAAGCAAATTGCAAAAAGAAGTGTAAATTTTCTCATAATCATTTGTTTTAAGTTAATTTTTCAAAAATATATTATAATAATAATATAACAAAAATAAGTTTTTTTTTTTTGAAAAACGATTTGTCAATGATTTTAATAAATATTTAACAAATTATTTAAAATTTTTCTTATTAAATAAATAAAAACTCATTCCATACATCATCCATGCTTGAGCCCAACGCATATAAGGGATTTTTGACGATTTTCCTCGTTTCATTTGATAATAGAAAAATCCTTTTTTGTCTTGCATATTAATTATTGTCCAATTTAATACTTTATCTATTAATTCTTGATTTTCGGTTAATTTATTAATGCGAAATAATGTAGTAATAAACTGTGCCGGAGCATGTATGTCAATAGGATATGTATTATTATCGTAATATTTTGGAGTACCGTCTTCAAGAAAAAAATTATCAATATAATATTTCAACCCTTTTTTGATATTATCGTCAAAAGAATTGTCTCCGGTATATTTCTGATATTCTGAAATACACTCAAGGTTATAACCTGTATGGAAACTGTCAACCCAGTTTTGAATTTCAAGTTCGCCATATTTCCAAGCCCCGTCGAGTCGCTGAACATCTGTGCAAGCTTGAACTGATTGTTTAGCATGAAAAAATAAATTCTCATCCTTTGTATAAGAATATATTCTTGCTAACAAGCGACTTCCTAATAAAGAAGCATTATAAACCCTTGTTTTATCGAATGGTGAGTATGAAAATATAAAGCCATTTTCTTTTTTTGTTCTATTAAGGTCTTTTAGTATAAATTCACTACTTTTTATTGCAACATCTAGATAATCAATATTTTTTGTAATTTCATAAGCATCAATTAAAGCATAAGAAATAAAAGAAGTAGCGACAACAGTTGGAGTTCCTTTTTTTAAAAAAAAAGCACGCGATTGCCAATCAAAATTGTAACCCCAACAAGGTCCAGAAAATCCTTTTGTTTGAAGTTCAATTATTTTATTTGCAAGAGAATTTATTGTA
>MENC01000177.1:709-4987 GCA_001768155.1 Bacteroidetes bacterium GWA2_30_7 | reverse complement strand
ACCAGATGTTTGGGACGAAGTATATAAAAACTATACAATTTTAAAAGACCGCCAAAATCTTGTAAAAACAATTCTTCCATTAAGCTACAATGGAAAAACTATAGATTTTCCAATTGTTGATTATGATAATGAGATAATTGCTTCTAAAAAAAATGCAGCCGAATACTTTTATGCACATGCTCAAAAGCTTTTAGAAACCAACGATAAAACCAAAATACGTGAAGCATATTACGAATTTAAAAAAGTTAAAAACTTATTTCCCGATTATAGAGATGTTGACCCTATGATTGATAAAGCAAAACAACTTGGTTTAAGTTGGGTTTATGTTTATACCGAAAACCATACAATAATCAAATTACCAGATGATTATATGAATAATCTAATTGAAGTTGACCTTCCAAAATTTAACACCGAATGGATTCAATATACAAATCAGAATATTTATCAAAACACTGATTATCATATAAAAATGAACTTAACAATTATTGATATTTCACCCGAAAGAATTAAAGAAGAAGTCGTTTACGACAAAAAAGAAATTGAAGATGGATGGGACTATTTCCTTGATAGCAAGGGGAATGTAATGAAAGATTCGCTAGGGAACGACATTAAAAAAACAAAATACAAAACAATTACTTGCAAGATTACCAAATCAATAATGACTAAAGCAGCACATATTGAAGGTAAATTAGAATATATTCAAGCTAGTTCAGGTCAAATTATAAAAACAGTTCCAGTTGTGGCTGATAATTTTTTTAATCATATTTGGGCAGTTGCAAATGGCGATATTGCTGCATTATCTTCTGAGAATAAAAAATATTTAAATTTTAAACCCGTTCCATTTCCTCCAGATTTTAACATGATTTTAGACGCTGGGAATAATTTAAAAGGCGTAATAAATAACGCTTTAAACGATAATAAGTACTTTCTTAAATAAATGAAATTAACCACATTAAACAGTTCCAATAATGAAATTGCTATATTAGTTGGGATAATTAGAAATAATCAATCAGAAAGCGAAGTTTATACTTTTCTCGAAGAATTAGCATTTTTAACAGAAACTGCCGGAGCAAATCCAATTAAAAAATTTATTCAACGAGTTGACCATGCACACGCAAGAACTTTTGTAGGTACCGGGAAGCTAAATGAAATAAGAGAATTTATTGTAAATAACGATGTTAGTCTTGTTATTTTTGACGATGAACTTTCTCCAACTCAACTTCGCAATATAGAGCAAGAACTTAAATGTAAAATATTAGACCGAACAAATTTAATTCTTGATATTTTTGCTCAACGAGCTCAAACAGCTTATGCTAAAACACAAGTCGAACTTGCTCAATATGAGTATTTTTTGCCCAGATTAGCCGGTTTATGGACTCACCTCGAAAGACAACGAGGCGGAATTGGAATGAGAGGACCTGGCGAAACCGAAATAGAAACCGACCGCCGAGTTATTCGTGATAAAATTTCTAAGCTCAAAGAAGATTTAAAAAAGATTGACCGGCAAATGGCAACCCAGCGTAAAAATAGGATACAGCTTGTACGTGTGGCATTGATTGGTTATACTAATGTTGGGAAATCAACCATTATGAATATGCTAAGTAAATCGAATGTATTTGCCGAAAACAAGCTTTTTGCAACACTTGATACTACTGTGCGAAAGGTAGTTATTGGCAATCTGCCATTTTTGCTTTCCGATACAGTTGGTTTTATCCGAAAATTGCCTCACAACCTTGTAGAATCCTTTAAATCAACACTCGACGAAGTTCGTGAAGCCGATATTTTATTACATATAGTTGATATTTCACACTCAAATTTCGAAGACCAGATTAATGTTGTAAACTCAACATTGAAAGAAATAAATGCAATAGATATTAAATCAATCTTGGTTTTCAATAAAATTGATGCCTATTCTTATTCAACAGACGATTTTTACGAAGAACCTAAGCCTTCAAAAAATATGAATCTTGAAGAACTTCAGAATAGTTGGCTTGCAAAAGTTAATAGCCCATGTATTTTTATATCAGCAACTAATAAGACAAATATCGAAGAGTTTAAATCGTTTTTGTACGAAAAAGTTAAAGAAATTCACTCTAAAAAATATCCGTATAACAGCTTTTTGTACGAAATAACCTAATTGGTTGTGCTAAAAATATTAAAGGTAAAAGTGCCAAAAGTTAAATGAAAATAATAAAGTGAAAACATAAACTAATCAACTTATAAACTAATCAACTAATCAACTTTTCAACCCATAAACCCATCAACTTAATATGAAAAACATCTTAACCTTAGCATTACAAATAATTGTAACTCAATTATTTTCGCAAAATTTAGTTCCAAATCCTAGTTTTGAATTGTTTGAAAAATGCCCACAGGCAATCACAACAGTTCCACGTCTGGATTTAGTAAAAGATTGGTATATTCCGACTATGGGAACACCCGATTATTTTAACGAGTGTAGTGTAAAATGCGGTGTACCATTTAATTGGGCAGGACAACGACCGGCATTTGATGGAAAAGCTTATATCGGGATAATTACAAAATGGGATTTTGAGCTTAAAACAAACGCTAATTGCCGAAGAGAATACATTGAAGCAAAACTTATAGAACCATTGCAAAAAAATGTAGAATATTGCATAAAATTTTATGTAGTTTTAGCTGATAATTGCCAATTTGCAACCGACGGCTTGGGTACTTATTTTTCTGCAAATAAATTAGATTCTGTCGATTTTAATGGAAATTTTCCATATCATCCACAAATACAAAACATTACAAACAATTTAATCTATAGCGATGGCACTTGGGTAGAAATATGTGGAAAATTTAAAGCTACCGGCAATGAGGAATTTATAACAATCGGTAATTTTAAATCTGACCCCGAAACACGATGGGCTAACCGAACAAAAGATTTAACCGTAAAATATGCATATTATTATATTGATAATGTTTCGGTTACGCCTATAGAAATTGAACGTGATTGCAAATGCTCAAAAGAAATGACCGAATTTAACAATAAAAACCAAAAAGGAAAAGTTGATGATGCCGAAATAGTGCGATTCGATATAAATAAACTAAATATTGGACAATCGTTATTTCTAAATAATGTTCAGTTTTTAAGAAACGAGCCAGAGCTAGAACCATCGCTAATTGAAGAATTAAATTTATTTATAAAATTTATGACTGAATATCCAACTGTTAAAGTAAAATTTTCGACTTACGCAGATATTGAAATTCCTGAAGAAAACCGTCCGAAAATAATTAATGCCCGTAATAATACAGTTTTAGAATATTTTGCTGCAAAAGGAATTGCCCCCGAACGATTAACACCTGATAATGACGCACCTGTAAGAGTTGATACAATTATTGAGTTTGTGATTACGGAGAAGTAAAATTTTAAAAAAATTTATACTCTCTAATTCATGTCGTATTTTTGCGACACGCATATTTGCGACATAGACAATTCAGGAAAAATTGTATAACTTTATAAAATGAATTTAATCGAAACAATAAAACGCAAAATCCCTTGTAGGAAACTCGGCTGGGGAAGAAAATAGACCCTTTAAAATAGTAAACAAATGAATCCAAGAGTAATAAATGTAAAACCTGAACAAAACTATAATCTCTTGCTTACTTTTAATAATGGTGAGGTGAAATGTTTTGATGTAAAACCATATTTAGAAATTGGAATCTTTAAGGAATTGCGTGATTTGAGTTTATTTTATTCTGTAAAACCTTGTTTGGGAAGCATACAATGGGCAAATGGTGTTGACCTTTGTCCTGATACTTTATATTTGGAAAGCAAGTAATTTTTAAGCCAAAGCAGTGTCTCTTAAAATATATAAAAATTAATTTAAGACTGATTATGCAATCATTACATACTAAACATTTTGTTAATATTTTAATAATCATAATTTTAATTTCGTCTAGGTTATTATCTCAAGATTTAATTTTTATAAAAAATGATACTATAAAGTGTCAAATTATTTCAGATAGTATCACATTTTTGAAATACAAAATATTTAACTCATTGGATACTACTAATTACAAAATTAGTCAGTCTGATTATGAATATTATATAAAAAATTCTAACCAAAATAATCAATCAAAAAAACCAAAGGAGGTTCCGAATAATTATAATGACTATATAATTCTTAAAGAAGGAAATGATAAGATTAAATGTAAAATATTAGAAGATAAAATTACACATCTTTTATATAAATTAGCGAATTCAATAGACACAAATACTTACAAAATCACTCAAGCGGATTATGATTACTT
>MENC01000177.1:0-663 GCA_001768155.1 Bacteroidetes bacterium GWA2_30_7 | reverse complement strand
CTAAATCTTATTGGTTTGGTAACTTTTTTTGTATCGTCATAATAGGCTGCCCTACTCTCACAATCTAGAGTTATTGTATGGTAAGCAATATCAGTACTGGATATGCCCGCTATAGATACATCCACAGCATATGTATCTTTAAAGGAATCTTTTGTCACAGGCTGAGGGGTGTTTAGTGGTACTGTGCCAGTATCATCAATTCTATAAGTGCAAATAGTTTTTTGTAGTGTTGCTGGTTGTTCTGCCCTATACGTTTTAAATCCTATATGAATTGGGGCATCTGTGTTAGATACTACAAAAGGCCCAAATTCTGTATTAGCTGCCTCTGGAGTTTCGTCGTCGCCAGGCACTATATTTTCAACACGGATACCTGGCGCTGAGGTATCAAAACCTATAGGGAATGCCGCCGGTACGCCTGGTGGCACACCGCAATTAACATTAAAATTCTTTTCTTCTCCATCTACAAGAGAGGTTATTGAGTTAGAGTTTAATGTATGACTCACATCATTAGAATCTGTGAATGCTGAAGTAGCTGGATTTGTGCCAATGCCCCAGTGACATAATATTGTATCATCAGTTTCAATTACTATATCAAATGTTGGATTTGGTGAGATTCCATAAACTGGCGTAACAAGCCATATGCTGGCAGAGGTAAATGGATTA
>MENC01000176.1:2731-7795 GCA_001768155.1 Bacteroidetes bacterium GWA2_30_7 | reverse complement strand
CCTTTGGTTACAAAATACAATTTATTTTTACTATTTTTTACACTAAATTTCAACTCAACTAAAGACCAATTACCATTAATTGTTTCGCTATGTTCGGGAAAAGCAACGGTTTCGTACCACTCATTTCTGCATTCATCATATTCTTCAACAATAAATCTAAACCAAAGATTTAAAGCATCTTTGTTATTATTATAGAGCCAAATACTTGCAATATATTCTTTATTTTCGGTGAATGTGTTTGGTGAAAATTCTGCAAGTGTATTCTTGCCTTTTTTAAATCCCGAAAAACTTCCTGTTCCTCTGAAATGTTCTGAAAATAAATTATTTTCAAAGCTTTCATAAAATAAAAAAGATGAAGTATCTTTTACTAAAAAAACATTTTTTTGAAAAAGGGAATCTTTAATTTTATTAAATTCGGATATTTCATCGTTTGAAGTATTTTGAAAGAAAATGTCGAAAGAAATTTCATATAACGAAACGGTAGTGTCTTGAAATATCAAAGTTGATTTATCAATTATTGCCTGCTCGTAAGATGTTTTAGGTTCGTTAGAAGAAACCAATAAAAATGGCTTTTTTGACTCAATATCTTTTTTAATTTCTTTATCATAAAATGATGGCGATACTAATTGAACAATTTTTTTACTTTCCGGTACAGAAACTCTGGCAAGATTTGATGTCATAATTGGAATGTTACAATGCTCTGAAATTATAATTGAGCTTAATAACGATTGTTTCTGAATTGGTCGTGCATAACTTTCAGAACCATAAAAATAAAATGGCATAGGAATTATAGCCTGATATTTTGTAATATCCACATGTTTAATTACATTAATAAATTTATTGGTTTGATAATTTTTATTAAACAAATTTTCGATACTAATCAATGCTTTTGAAGTTTCGATATGATAGGGGACAGATTCAATAAAAAGTAATAGTGATGAAATTGCAATTATTATATATGCTACAAGGTTTTGTCCACGTTCTTTCAATTTTTTAAATATTAAAAATACATAATAAAATGCTATAACATTTGCAACAAAAAAGAATGTCCATGTAAACCTTCCGGTTGCTCGGAATTGCTTAATAATTGGAATAATATCTAATAGTGCAGGAATTTGTTTAAACGGAATAACTAATGCAAACAATAGTAAAACTATACTACTTAATAATGAGGCTGTTAAGATTGGATTATGTAAGTATAAATTTAATTTTCTCCTTTTGATTAGGTTTATTACATTGATAATAATGATTGTAAGTATTGCAAATATAGTTGTTAAACCTAAGTAAGACCATGCTTCCCAATGTTGATTTATGGTTACAAATTTATCTAATATTGTTTTTAATGGGGGATGATTCGGTACAAAAATGTCGTCTAACTCGGCATAATATAAAAAAAAGCCTGATGGGTTATCTGTTCTTCCAACATGAGTATCTGTAATGAAAATGAAAAGTTTAAATACTATAATTGGGATTATTGAACTAATAATGAAAGAGAAAATGCTTTTTATTAAATATTTTTTAGAATATTGAATTTTTAAGTAAGTAAAAATCAGAAATAATAAATAAAATAATACTGACATTACTGCTAAATATGGATGTGTGAAAAACCATAATAAATTAGCAATTAGTAAAATAATTATATATTTAGGTTTAAATTGGGTTTCGTATAATCGAATTACAAGATACCAGGTTAGCGGAAAAAACATGGTATAGGCTAATGATAAATGCCCTGTCATTCTAAATATCTGAGGAGAGAGCATTACTATTCCAATTGCAATTATTGCAGAGAAATTATGATTGATTTCAAATTTTTTAAGAAGCTTGTACAGAATTATAATACTAAAGAATATCTGAAAAATTAAAATGAAATTTAGTATTCCAATTTTATAGTCTTTTATTACAGGAATATAGCTTGAAATAAATTTTATTGTTATTGCTAACCACTGATGCCCAACAGAATACATAATGTTTTCGCCATAGGGATAATTCATTCCAATAAAATTGAGATAATCGGGGTTGTTGTCGATGTAATAGCTATATGTGAAATAGTGATTTATTCCATCGCCATTATTGCTGAAAATAAAGCTGTTGGGATGTAAAATGATAGTTCCATAAAAGAAAGTCAAAAATATAACTGAACCAATAATCAGAATTATAACTGATAGATGTTTTTTTATGAAATTCATTTATTTTGAATACTCGTTATAAAATAAAAAAAACCTTTCTTTTTTGAAAGGTTTTTTTATTAAACATTAAACATTAATAATTATTACAACAACCTTGAGCCCTTATTAGAATCTTCGCCCAAATTAACACCAATTAATATTTCGTGTGAACCTTTTGAGTAATCCATAATATTACTCATTGTATAATCAAACGCATAACCAATATAATATTGATTAACTTTAACTCCCAACATTGCTACAATTGCATCATTAGTTCTGTAAGAAACACCTAACCAATAGTTTTTCAGATAATAAGCTTTAACATTTACATCAAGTTGCATAGGAGATACTTCTGTTGCTTTGAACATTAATGATGGTTCGATTTCAAATTCTTTACCGGCATTAAATTTATAGCCTGCTAATGCATAATAGTGTCGAACCATTTTGTTTTCGTCAGTTTTACCAACATCAACCTTAAACTGAAATAATTGTGTTGCAGAAACTCCCACAAAATACTGTGTATTATATAAGTGCATTCCAAAAGTTGCATCAGGCAGTAAGTGAGATTCTACTCCATACGATAAGGCAGGGTCGTTTTTTTCAATAGTTGATAATTTTTTTTCATCTAAACGGAACTGATAACCCGACATTGAAATTCCAAAAGAAAGTTTTGAATTCATTCCATCTAATGGTAAATGATAAGCAAAAGCTCCTTGAATTCCGGTACGGCTTATAGGTCCAAACATATCAGAATAAATATAACCACCTACACCTATTTTTTTATTACTAAATAGGGTATGTCCGCTTATAGCAAATGTTTTAGGGGCATCGTTTATTCCAACCCATTGTGTACGGGCTGTTAGCCTAATAGGAGTATATTCAACACTTCCTGCCATAGCAGGATTGAGTAAAAAACCATTCATCATATACTGACTGTATAACGGCAATTGTTGAGCTTTTACCGAAATGGCTGCTAAAATTATTAGCGATGATATAATTACTAACTTTTTCATAATATTCATTTTTTCAATTTTTAATTCTTTCATTTTTTAATTATCTTAACACGCTTGAAGGTGGCGAAAGCCACGCTTCAAGGTGTTAAAAGTTTTATCTAATTATTGTTACAACACCTGTTTTTGGTTCAACTTTTCCATCAGGGAAAGTAAGAATATATACATAAGAAGTTGCAGCTAATAATTGTCCGTTAAATGTTCCATCCCATTCAAAGTCAAAATAGAATTTATCTCTACGGAAAATTATATTTCCCCATCTGTTATAAATCTCAACTTTTACATCGGGATATAAGTCAATATTTTTTATTATCCACTTATCGTTAACACCATCACCATTAGGTGTGAAAGCTGATGGAACTTCAAGACATTCTACATCGTTGCTTGCAATTGCAATTGTATCAGTTTTTGGGCATGAATTTTCATCAGTAACAGTAACAATATAGTCGCCTGCATATTGATTTTCTATCATGTCAATTGTGCTGAAATCCTTAGTATTCCACAAATAAGTATAATTACCAACTCCGCCAGTTACTTCTAATTCAATTTTACCATCATGGCTATCTCTGCAACTTGTTTTGGTTGAAACATTTGTAATTACAATTTCGGTTGGTTGTGAAACAGTTAAAATAGTATCTGTAGTACAACCTTTAACATCAGATAAAGTAACAATGTAATTTCCGGCAGCCAAATTAAATGCTGTGGAAGTTCCTTGACTATTAGACCAACTGTAAGTGAAATTTCCATTACCACCAATTCCAAAAACCTTAATCTGTCCATCTTTTCCTTTGTAACAGGAAACAGGGATAATTGTATCTATACCAATAGCAATTGACTTATTTGGCTCGGTTACAAGTACATTTTTTGAAATTGTACAACCATTTGCATCTGTAATAATTACTGAATAAGTTATGTTAGGTTTAAGGTTAAAAACAGTAGAATCTGTAGAAGTTAAAGAATCATTCCATAAATATTGATAAGGTGGGTTTACAAAAGGATTACCTCCATCAGCATGAACAGTAGCAAAACCATCGTTCAATCCTTTACAAGTTACGTCAGAATATTGAATATTTGCTACAACTTGAGTTGGCTGTGTTCCAATCGAATCACTTCCATTACCTTTACATCCGACAGAGTCTTGAACAATTACAAAATAATTACCTTCCAATAATCCAAATAATGAATCATTTTTAGCATAAGAAGTATGAACACCAATAATACTACTATCAGAATCATAATAAGTATAAATAAATGGAGCATAACCTGAACCAACATTAGTTGCTAAATCACCTGTTCCCCCAAAACATTGAATTTGAGTTGCACCGGCAGTTACAGGAATAAACCCAATAAAATTAATATTGAAATCAAAAGTTCTAATGCAACCATTATTATCAGTAACAGTTATTGAATGAGAACCAAATGCTAAACTGTCGGTTGTTTGTCCAATAACTCCACTGGGCCAAGAACCAGATGTTAAGCCACTTTCGCCATTAGACCAAGCCCAATTATATGGTGCAGTTCCGCCATAAATTGTATCTAATGTAGCAGAACCATCTTCAAAACCGCAATGAGATTCTACTGAAGTCCATGAAATGTCAATTGGTTCGGGTTGTGCAAGTTCAATTGTATCAATAAGAATACATTTATTTGCATCAGTAATTGATACAATATAAGTCCCGTCTTGAACACCAATAATTGAATCAGTTGTCTGACCATAGTTCCATAAATATTTATAATTTGGAGTACCTCCAGATACTGATAAGAAAATCTCACCGGTTTTTGCACCATAACAGTTCACCATGATAGTGGAATCTATAGATGTTAACGGTGCAGTTGGTTGATTAATAAATATTGATTCTATACCAATACATCCATTATTATCTGTAATT
>MENC01000176.1:0-2718 GCA_001768155.1 Bacteroidetes bacterium GWA2_30_7 | reverse complement strand
ACATAATGCATCAGAAACTGTTGGAGTTACAATTAATGAATCTGGTTGTGTAATAGTAATAAGTGCAGTATCAATACAATTTTGTATATCGGAAACAATAACTTGATAACTGCCAGCAGATAAGCCAGATATGGTTTGTGAATTTCCACTAGGTAACCAAGTATAAGTATATGGTTGTGTTCCTCCTCCAACATTTGCAGTAGCACTTCCGTCATTTAAACCAAAGCAGGTTACATTATTTCCAGTTATATAAACAAGTGGTTTTCCATTAATTAATACAGAAGTATCAATTGTACAAGAATTTTTATCGCTTATTGTAACTATATATAAACCTGGGTTTAAACTGTCTAAGTCTTGAATGTTTTCTCCATTACTCCACGAATAAGTATAAGATGGTAAAGTATCATTTGGTGTTCCGCCCCATACAGTTAAATCAATATATGCATCATTATTTGAAAAACAAGTAATTGTAGAAAGTAAAATATTCACAGAAAGTACTGAATCGGGTTCAAAAATAGTATCATTTGTTACAGTCATACAACCATTGCCATCTGTTACAGTAAGCCAATAAATATCTGCCGGTAAATTAGATATTGTTGGAGACACTAAACCTGAATTCCAAATATAAGAATAAGTTTGCTTTCCTCCCTGTACAAAAGAAGATATATTACCTGTCAAATCTCCTTTACATTTCACATCTTGAGCAAATAATTGAACATCTAAAATGTTTGGTTCAGTTATATAAACCGAATCTGTTTTAATGCAACCTTTTGAATCAGTTACAGTTAATATATAATTACCTGCTGGAATATTTGTTATATTACTAATAGTATCTCCTGTATTCCATAAATATGTATAAGGTGCAGTTCCTCCAAATGTTACTGAATATACCGAACCAGATGTATCTCCAAAACATAAAACATTATTTGAAGAAAGTATTAATGTAATGGCTGTGGCTGGTTGAGTAATTGTAATTAAAGAAGTTGTCATACAATAGTTATTATCAATAACTGTAACAGAGTAGTTTCCAGCATAAATATTTACCGTATCTTCTGTATTCCATCCATAATTCCAGTAATAATCATAAAATGGAGCTATTGAATCTGGAGTACCTCCTGAAACAGTTAAATCAACCGAACCGGTATTTTGTCCATTACAATTTATATTAACTCCTGTAATTGAAGCAGATAAAGCAGCAAATGGTTGTCTTACAGAGTCGCATAAGGTTGCTGTACATCCTTTAAAATCAGTAACTGTAACACAATAATAATCTGCACTTAAATTTGATAAGTCTTGGCTGTTAAAACCATTAGACCACAAATAATTATAAGGTAAAGTTCCGCCGCTAACAACTAAATCTATCATTCCTGTTGAGTTTCCGTAGCATTTTACATCCTCAACTGTAACACTTGCTGATAAAATTGTTGGTTCTGTAATAGTAACCGTACTTACTGTTTGACATAAATTAGCATCAGTAATAGTAACTGTAAAAGTATCAGCAGCTAATCCAGATAAATCTTCGGTAGTTAAAGCATTAGACCAATTAAAAGTATATGGTGTTGTTCCACCGCTTACAAATAAATCGGCAACTCCATTTGAATCTCCAAAACAACTAATATTTGTTTTTGAGATGAAAGCTGAAAGGGTTAATGGTTGAGTTATTGTAACAGAAATTATTGAACTACATCCATTTGCATCAGTAACAGTTCCTGTATAATTACCTGCAAATACATTAATCAAACTATCATTAGATGTTCCATTTGACCACAAATATGAATATGGCGATGTTCCACCTGTAACAGTTAAACTAACTTCGCCAGTTAAATTATTGAAACAATCAACATTTTTAACAGAACTTACTACATTTAAGGCAAATGCCGGTTGTGAAATAATAACTGAATCACTTATAATACATCCCTTATTATCTGTAACATCAACATAATAAGTACCTTGAGATACATTGTACAAATCTTCATTATTAGTCAAAGTCCAATCATAATAATAAGGTGCTGTTCCACCCGAAACAGTTAAATCGGCACTTCCATCGCTTCCTCCATTGCAATTTACATCAGTCCCTACTATTGAAGCTGATAAAACTGCTGGTTCAGAAATTGTTACAGAAGCATTAACAGTAACCAAATTAGAATCAGTTACCATTACACTATATATTCCAGATGGAATACCAGATAAATCTTCAGTAATAATTCCAGAATAATCCCATATATAAGTATATGGAGTTACTCCACCGGAAACAAATAAATCAGCCGAACCAGTTGAATCTCCATTACAATTAATATTAGTACCAACTATATATGCTATCATTAGTCCAGGTTCATTAACAACAAAACAATCAGAAGCAGTACATCCATTTGCATCAGTAACTATAACACAGTAATTTCCTCCAGATAAATCTGTTATTGTATCATTTGTAAACCCATTTGACCATAAATATGAATATGGCGAAGTACCTCCAGAAGCTGTAACATTTGCTGTTCCATCACCTGCACCGGCAGCAGTAACATCTGTTCCGGTTGCAGAAGCAGAAAGTGCTAATGCCGGTTCATAAATAATTACCGAAGCTGTATCTGTACAACTATTACCGTCGGTTATTGTAACAGAGTAAGTTCCAATAGATAATCCAGAAATGTCTTGATTTAACTCATTATTTGGCAACCATAAATAAGTATATGGTAAAACGCCTCCTGAAACTGTTAAATC
>MENC01000175.1:741-5890 GCA_001768155.1 Bacteroidetes bacterium GWA2_30_7 | reverse complement strand
ATACAGAGCAAACCAGATATTGATATACGTCCCGAAATTTTCAATTTTGCAGTAAAAAATAACCTCACAGTTTTAGCAATGCAAAAGAAAGAAAAAAAACTCGAAGATGTATTTCACGAACTTACTTTAAATAAGTAATCATATTTTATAATTAAGTTATTAAATTCAGCTGATTTTTGAAATTAAATTCAACTAACGTTTCAAATGCTTGAAACTTTTAAAGTTCCATGTTCAAAAAAACAAAAAATTGTTTGGTACATCATAAATATAATGTATTTTTGCAAATAATTAGTGGATTGATTTAATTGTTGCAACCATCGCCCAAAGTGCTAACAATTTGATAGTTGTCAAAAAAATCAAATCAATATTCACTTTAAGTTTTTAAATTATTAAATTATAATAAAATGAGTTATTTATTTACATCAGAATCAGTATCAGAAGGTCATCCTGATAAAGTTGCAGACCAAATTTCAGACGCATTATTAGACGAATTTTTACGTAACGACCCCAATTCAAAAGTTGCATGTGAAACACTTGTAACTACCGGATTAACAGTATTAAGTGGCGAAGTTAGAACAAATGGTTATATCGATGTTCAAAAAATTGCCAGAGGAGTAATTAAAAAAATTGGTTACACAAAATCAGAATATCGTTTCGATAGCGAATCGTGTGGCGTAATTTCTTCAATTCACGAACAATCAGCTGATATAAATCAAGGAGTTGACCGTGGCGATGACGAACTTCAAGGAGCCGGCGACCAAGGGATGATGTTTGGTTATGCTTGCGAAGAAATGGAAAATCATATGCCATTACCTATCGAATTAGCACATATTTTACTTCAGGAACTAGCCGAAATTCGTCGCGAAGGAAAACACATGAAATACTTACGACCAGATGCAAAATCGCAGGTTACTATTGAATATACCGACAATAATAAACCTAAAAAAATTGAAACGATTGTAATTTCTACTCAGCACGATGAGTTTGTTTTACCAGCCGGAAATACAATATCCGAGAAAAATTTTGCAGAAAGTCAAATGATTGAGCAAATTAAAAAAGATGTAATCAAGCATCTTTATCCAAGAGTAAAAAAAGAATTACCAAATAAATACAAAAGATTTCTTAACGACGACGTTCGTTTACTTGTTAATCCTACCGGAAAATTTGTAATTGGTGGTCCACATGGAGATACAGGCTTAACAGGTCGTAAAATTATAGTTGATACTTATGGCGGAAAAGGTGCACACGGAGGTGGTGCTTTCTCTGGAAAAGATTCTTCAAAAGTTGACCGTTCGGCTGCCTATGCAATGCGACATATTGCTAAAAACATGGTTGCTGCCGGAATTTGTAGCGAAGTTTTAGTACAGGTTGCTTATGCTATTGGAGTTGCCGACCCAGTTGGGCTTTATGTAAATACTTATGGAACAGCAAAAGTAAAAGACGAAACTGGTAAGAAAATGAAAGATGGAGATATTTCTAAAAAAATAAGCAATGTTTTCAATCTTCGTCCAGGTGCGATTGTTAAGCGTTTTGGTTTAAAAAATCCAATATTTTTACCAACAGCATCTTATGGTCATTTTGGAAGAACTCCTTTTAAAGAAACTGTCTGCGTAAATTATGGTGGAGTTGAGTCATCTAAAGAAGTAGAATTTTTTACATGGGAAAAAGAAGATTACGTTGAACAATTAAGAAAAGAATTTAAAATTCAATATTAATTCACAGTCTGTGTTGGAGTTACCTTCAACATAAAAAACATTTTAAAATCCTTCAAAGCCTTGATTTTGAAGGATTTTTTATTTTATGGATTTATTGCAAAAGTTATAAATTAGATTGATGTGGAGTAAGCTTAGTTTGCTTTCAGAAAAAATTAAACTCTGAAAGAGTTAAACATGAATAACCTCCAATGAAATTGGAGGTAAAGTAATCAATATGCAACTTAACTACGAAGTAGTTGAAAAGGTTTAGTCCGGATATTCAACACTTTCAGTGTTGCTACACATTTTTATCTTTTCCCCCAATTTCATTGGGGGTTATTCACATTAAATCCCGTTGGGATTTTAGAAATCTCTAAACCAAATTGAACTTACGATGTGGAATCTCACCCGAATATCTTTTTAATTATTTTGGCGAAAAAGTATAATAATTTGACCCAAAGCCCGACCAAACTCCAATACCATTTGTAATATTTGTAACAATCGGATTGTTTGGTTCGGCAAGCGGATTTCCATAATTAACCATCTCGTTTTGTAGCGACATCCAGCAGTTATAACTTTCGTAATCCATTGTACTAAGCCTAATATTAATTGTGTCTTTTATATTAAAATAAATGTCATCGAGCGGATGCGAAAAATCTGTTATTCCCTTGTAAACAGCTATTTTAAATAATTTTCCATTGAAATTAATATCGTTAAATGCAGAAAAAATCATAGAGGGAATATAATTACTGTCTTTGCCCTTTCGCTTAGTTAAAACTCTATAATAATTGCTTTCATCCGGATTGTCTTGTATTTGCATCCATAATAAACCTAAAGTATCGTTATTTTCAAGTGGTTCGAACCAAATACTCTCAATACTTGCTTCTTTTGTAATGGTTGTTGATGACTCAACAATTTTATTATTTACTTCAACCTTTAATGAATATTTTTTCCCTGTTTCTCCTTTAAATGTTGTACCGCGATAAACATAAGGCGGAAAAAATTTATCATTCGGTTGAAGTGTTAATATTTCAGAAACAGAGCCACAAGTAACTGTAACTTTTGCAGTTGTAACAACTAAACTACGTAGTTTTACAGAATCTATTTCACTAAAAAAAGGAACTGATTTTGTTAAAACGATATATGGATAAGCATTGTTTTCAATATAACCGTCAACAACAATCTGCTCTTCGGCTTCAGGCAGATTTAAATCAATTTCTTTTTGGCAAGAAACCAAAGCGACAATCAATAGAAATATTATAATCTTTAAAATTTTACTTTCCATGAAATTGATGGTAAAATGGGATATAGCGTTATTTGTTTTGCTTTTACTTTTTGTTTGTACTCATACACATCACCGGATATTTCGTAATATATAAAAAACGGATTCATCCTGTTATAAACATTGTAAACAGATAATTCCCAAATAGATTCATACGTTTTATGCTTATGACTATTATATGAAATTGAAATATCTAAACGATGATAATCGGGCATTCTAAAACTATTTTTTTCTAAATATGAATTTACAACCATTCCCTGAATTATATACCTTGATTGTGGAGCAGTAGTTAATTTTCCGGATGCATAAACAAAAACTGCTGAAAAGGATAATTTCTTTCCAAGATTATAAATTATTGACGCTGATAAATCATTTGGTCTGTCAAATTTTGAATAAAAAGGTTTTCCACCAAAAATATCATTAAAAACTCTAATGCTTCGAGAATATGTATAGCTGATTTTTGATTTAAATTTTTCTGATTTAAATTCTATTTCTGTTTCTATTCCCCACGCATAGCCTTTTCCAGAAATAACATTTTCGTCAACATTGCGTTCGTAATAATTGCTGATTAATCCTGAATTATATTCGATAAGATTATTAAGTTTTTTGTAATAGCCTTCAATATTTGTTTGAAGCTTATTATGAAAAAAATTCTTAAATATTCCTGTCGAAACAATTTGAGATTTTTGAGGCTTGATATTCAGCGTTGTAGGAAGCCAAAAGTCGGCAGGCAATGTTAATGCACTTATTTCTACAACATGTAAATATTGTTCGTTAAATGAAATTCCGGCTTTTAAGCTGGTATTTTCGTTTATTCTATAATTTGCTGCTAATCTTGGAGAAAGCGAATTGTTTTTCTTAATTATTTCAAAATCTGAATACTGTAACGAATCAGTTAAGATGTTTGAATTATCAGAAATATAATATTTATATGGTCCTAAAAAAAAATTCAGATTATATCTAACTCCAATTTCTAAATCAATTTTAGAAAACAGTTTAATATTATCGCTTACATAAATGGCTAAATTTCCAGAGTTTATGTAATTATTGTCGTTAAAAGTAAACTCTGAATTATTAAATCCGATTGATTTGTCGCCGGGTAATACTTTTGTAAAATTTATTTCAAATCCAGCATATAAATTATTCTTATTTAATTTTTTATAAATATTGTAATTAAGCTTTGATTCGTTAATATGAGATTTAATTTTCAGAGAATAATTATCTTGAAAAGCATCTATATAAAATTTATACTGACTATTGCTTAACGAAAATTCGTGAAAAGTGGATTCGTTAAAAACGTGCTTCCAAATTGCCGAAGCTGCATTATTTCCCCATTGCATATTTGCTTTAATTGCATTTTTCGACTTGTTAAGTTCAAATTTATCTTGCCCTAAATAATAGTTAAACTTAATAAAATCTTTGTGGCTTAACCTTGCAGAAACTATGCTATTAAAATCAAAAAATCCATAAGAATTATCAAAAAATGCCGTATTTGAGCTAAACACATTTTTAAGAATTGGGTTAATTATTTCATTTATATAAGTCTTTCTAAATGCAACATTAAAAGATAGTTTATTTTTTATTATTGGTCCATTAATTGCGATTTTACTTGCTAAAATTCCTACCGAAGCAGTTGTTTCGTATTTTTCAAAATTACCATCTTTTAATTCGATATTCATAACCGACGATGTTCGCCCACCAAACTTTGCCGGAATAAGTCCTTTATATAGAGTCAGATTATTAATTACATCATTATTAAAAACCGAATAAAAACCCAGCAAATGTGATGGATTAAAGATTGTTGCATTATTTAGCAATATTAAATTTTGGTCGTAATTTCCACCTCTTACATAAAATGACGAAAAGCCTTCGCCAACCGACTGAACACCGGCACTCATCTGAACAGCTCTTAAAAGGTCGTTTTCGCCCATCAATCCGGGTAGTTTATCTATTTCTTTACTGTCCATTTTTACTGTTCCGATTAATTTTTCAGAAAGGTTTGCATCGGGTTTTGTTGCAGATATTACAACTTCTTCTTTTAACAAACTTGTAGGTTTTAAAACGAAATTTATAATAGTATCATGCAAAATATTTGAAAAAGCAGAATCCATTTCAAAGCCTAAAAAAGAGCAGAAAATATAATTATTTCCTTTAGGAACAGTTATCGCATATT
>MENC01000175.1:0-696 GCA_001768155.1 Bacteroidetes bacterium GWA2_30_7 | reverse complement strand
TATAATTAAAAGGTTAAATCTCATAAATCAATTTAGATTTATAAATATACCCAATCAAATCACAAATCCAAAAATCCAAATAACAAATAAATCACATATTTCAATATTCGGTATTGTTGTTAAAATTAAAATAATTTTTAAATTTGTTATTGTTAATTAAAATTAATTTTTGCATAAGTGAAAAAAATCATTTCATTTTTACTCATTTTAATATGCTTATTAGTTTTTAACTCTACCATTTATGCTGCCGTTTTTCAAACTAATGCAACAGGTAACTGGAACGATGTAGCACCTACAACATGGACTTTAGTTTCAGGAGCCGATGTCGATGGGATACCCGATGCCGACGATGATGTAACTGTTTTGAATACTCACACTATAACTGTAAATATCAGTGGAGCGATATGTAATAATCTTACTATAAACGATGGTGGTACTATTACTATAAGCACTGCCGGTGGCGGAAAAGACCTAACTGTAAATACTACTCTTCAGATTAACGGAACACTTACTATCGGCAATGCAGCAAATCGTTTTTTAGATGCAAAAAATGATGTCATTATTGGTAATACAGGAACTCTGAATAATCAACGAAAGTTTATTATGTATGCAGCGAAAAATTTCCAAATTATTGGTAGCGGAACATATATTCATAATCCTAACACTTCTTCTGATGATACAATGTTTTCGCTTGCA
>MENC01000174.1:4904-5312 GCA_001768155.1 Bacteroidetes bacterium GWA2_30_7 | reverse complement strand
TCTTTTGATTTTTTTTTCAACATAATGCTCTTAATATCTTACTCTTAAATCCCGAACTCACGTTAAATAGTGTCCAGCCATAAACTCATAATAGAACACGGATAAAACGGATTTTACTGATATTCACGGATAAGAAAAATTAACAAATCAGTGTAAATCAGTTTAATCTGCGTCATCTGTATTCTATTGGATTTTGTTTTTCACGACTTTACGGATGCACACTAATTAATTGCATTATAAATACATTTTCCCACTTTCCTTGATTTATAATCCAATCATTTAATAATCCTGATTTTTTAAAATTAGCTTTCTCAAATAGACTTATGCTATTTTTATTATTTTCAGAAACATAACAATATAATTGCCTTACATTCAGAATTTTAAAGCAATATTGAATTAATAAACTTA
>MENC01000174.1:0-4897 GCA_001768155.1 Bacteroidetes bacterium GWA2_30_7 | reverse complement strand
AATTGCATAACCTTTATTTCTAAATTCAGAATCAATTAAAATCCCCACTCCTGCTTTCATATTTACTGAATCAAAATCGTAAAGGTCTATCGAGCCTATTGTTTTACAATTCTCCAATGAATCAATCATCAGGCGTAACTGATTATCAATAAATAAATTATTAGCAGATTCAAAAATATATTTTTTGATTGTGTTTTTTGAAAAAGGAATTATTGTATTTCCCAGATGCCAATTATTAGAATCGTTCTCCCAAGTATAAATAAGCTCTAAGTCTTCAGGTTCAATTGCTCTAAGACAAACAAGTTCATTTTTTATAAAACTCATACTTACTTTTTGTAACGCTCATAATTCATAATGAAAGCATCGGAATAACCCAATTTTATAATTCTCATCAATTCAGTTTTGGCTAAAGAAAATTGATTAAAACTACCATATAAATATCTGAATTTTCCATCGTTACCTTTATTTTCGGTAATTCCTTTTAATTCGTTAAATGTATTAACGTCAATTGATTTTGAATATGCACCAATTTGAATTGTAAAAGTTATATCTGAGGAAACATTATTTGAGGTTAAATCTGAATTATTAGCAATAACATTATTATTAACTAAAGCTGTAGGTTCAACTTTAGTTGTTAATTCTGCCAATTCGAAATTATCAATAATTTTAGCATCAGTTAAACCGCTTTCAATAATATTATTTAATGCTTTTACAGCATCATATTGTTGTGCAAACTGACCAGTTGTATAAAAATAATTATTGTCGTTTTGAAACTCATTAACAGAAATAACTTTATACTTTGATGTAAATGAATTTTTGTCGATTTTAGAATTATTTTGAGTTAAAAGAATAGTATAAGAAATGCTTTCTTTATTTCTTATTTTTTCGGGAAGAAAAAAATCATTATAAGCAATTAATGAATCATCAGCTTCTTTAAGAACTTTTATTTCTAAAGAATTGCTAATATTTGACATTTCAGAATTAACATCAACTTTTTTGTAAGAAAACCTATCAGTTGAAATTCCGTTAGCTGCCAAATAATTAACTACATCATTTTGTTTTTTCTCGGCTAACTTTAAATCAAATGCTGAACTAATATTTGAGGATGAGTGGCTTTCAAGCTCAACTTTCAAGTTTGGATTTGTTTTTAATAAAACACTCAATTTTTCAAGTTCTACCTTTGAATCGTATTCAATATTATTATCAGAAGTTTCAAAGTTTATACTTTTTACAGATACGTATGCTTGTTTTTTAACAAATGTTTCGTTGCTTGTTACAACATCGTCAACTGAGGCAATAAAAGTTGGTGTCATATAAACATTCATAAAAAATTCTTTACGATACAATATTCTTGGAACATTTAAAAATTCTTTTTTTGTTTTATAGCCATCAGCTTCGAATACTAATTCATAAATTCCTGGTTCTGAAGTATAAGAAAATTCTCCAGTTTCAATATTTGAAAAGAATGTACCAACATTAGTTTTTGAAGTTGTATCAATCATAGTAATTGTTACTAAAGTTCTGGGTTTTAATTTAGTATCTTCAATTTTAACAAACCCGTGAATATCAAATTCGCCAGGATTCTCCGGAACAATAAGTTTCATCATATAAATATCTGTTCCTGAAGTTCCATCTATTTTTGCATCTGCAAAATAAGTAAACTCACCATTACTAACCGGATACATAAATAAATTATCATCTGGAGTATTAATAGGATAACCAAGATTCAATGGTAACGACCATTTTGTGTTGTCCATTAAAAATGTATAAAATATATCAAAACCGCCCATATTATAGTGTCCTTCAGAGCTAAAATATAATGTTTTATCATCATATAATATAAATGGAGTATCGTCATCAAATTTTGTATTAACAGTTGAACCTAAATTAATAGCTTCTCCCCAATCCCCTTTTTCAGAAATTTCAGATTTATAAATATCAAATCCGCCATAACCGCCCTTTCTATCGCTTGAAAAGAAAATAGTTTTGCCATCTCTTGATAAGCAAGCATGTGATTCCCACGATTTTGAGTTAATGTTTTTATTTAATTTTTTTATTTCAGACCACTTACCCTCAGAAAATCTGCTTTCGTAAATATTCCCATCAAAATAGTCATCTCTCATTAATAATAAACGAGTACCATCTTCAGACAAATAAACAGAGCTACAGAATCCATTTGAGCCAATTTCAGCAGAAATATTTTTTGCAGATTGCCAAACTCCATCAATATTTTTTGAATAAAAGACTTCCTGAATAAAATCATCTTGAACTCCGAGTAAAGTTAAACTATCTATTTCGCTAGAAGTCAACTTACGTTCTGATGTAAATACTAATGTTTTTTGGTCGCCTGATACAACAGGATTATAATCATAATAAGGAGTACTAATAAGATTTCCTAAATTTTTTCTTACTACCATTACCGGATATTTATATAATTCTTTAGCATTATAACAAGTTTCTATCTGTTTATATACCAAATCGTTATTATATATATCTTTAGGTTTCAAAAATGATTTAAATTTCTTATAAGCATCTATTGCTTTGTCAAATTCGAGATTTTGATGATATGCTTCGCCAAGTCTATAAAAAGCTGTTATTGGTGCAGTAGTTTCTTTATAAGAAAATTCGTTTGATTTAGAAGAAACATTGGTTATTGCAAATTCTAAGAATGGTATTGATTTATTTTTTTGTCCTGAAATTTGTAAATAACAATATCCAATTTTAAAATTTAGACTTGCATTATTTGGTTCTTTATCATATAATTCTAAATATATGGGCAATGCATTCTCATAATCTTCATATAAATAATAGTAAGAAGCAGATAAAAACCGTTCCTTAAATGTAGGTTCATCTGCTGCTAAAATGTTCAGATGGAACATTGTTAATAAAATAAATGCTACTAATATCCTTGTTTTTAATAACATAACATATAATATTCTTAATTTAAGAACCAAAAATAAGAAAAACTTAAATAAATTACTAATTATTATTATTTTATGATAAATTAAAATTTTAAAAAACAAAAATATTTATTTGAACCCATCAAGAATAAAAATGAAACTTCAATAGACATCTTTCCAAATTAACCACTGATGTTACGCAAGAAAACTTATAAAATAGCCATTTTAACATTTCAAACTATTAATAACTCACTTTTTGACAATAAAACAGGCTTATGAATACTCAATATTTCTAATGTTTGTAGCAATTCTCTTTTATTTAATTCAATTTTTGAAACACTTAATCATAAATACATAATGCTTATATTCAATAAATTACAAGGTTATCAACACTATTTTGTCATTTTAACTATAAAAAGTGCGTAACATCAATTATAACCTTATCAACTAATCAACCCTTCAAATAATTTGGAACTTGACACTTGGAATTTGGAGCTTGAGGCTTTGAGCTTGAAATAAGATTCTATATATTTGCTTACATTATGAAAAATCCAAATCTTCTTGGTAAGTTTTTAAAGTGGCGATTACGCAATTTAAGTCAAAATCAATTTGTTCTTATATTGAGTGTTATTGTTGGTTTTACCGTAGGAGTTGCAGCCGTAATTATTAAAAATTCCGTTCATTTTATTCAGCTACTTTTAACAAAAGACTTTGTAAAAGAGTATGAAAATTATTTATACTTTGCATATCCCGGAATAGGTATTTTAATAGCAATTTTATTTATCAGATATTTTGTAAGACATAATGTAAGACATGGTATTCCGAGTGTTCTTTATGCAATTTCTAAAAACAATGGAATTATTAAAAGGCATTATATGTTTTCGTCTATCGTAACAAGTGCATTAACAGTAGGTTTTGGTGGTTCAGTTGGTCTTGAAGGACCTACCGTTATTACCGGAGCATCAATAGGTTCAAATATTGGCAAACTTTTCAGATTAGAATACAAACAAATAACTTTATTGTTAGGATGTGCCTGTGCTGGAGCAATTGCGGCTATTTTTAAAGCACCAATTGCTGCAATAGTATTTGCCATAGAAGTTATTATGCTCGACCTTACAATGTCATCAATGATACCTTTGTTGCTGGCTTCTGCAACTGCTGCTCTAACTTCTTTTGCTTTTCTGGGTCAAAATGTTCTTTATCCGTTAGAAGTAAAAGAAACTTTTCAGTTAAATAATTTTCCGTATTATATTTTGTTGGGTTTTTTAACCGGAATTGTAACTGTTTATTTTGCAAAGCTTTATTTGTTCATTAATAAAGTTTTTGACAGGATGAATAGCTGGATTGCCAGATTAATTATTGGCTCAACAATTCTTGGTGTTTTGATATTTTTATTTCCTTCACTTTATGGAGAGGGTTACGAAGTAATAAATTTATGCCTGAATGGAAAATACACTTATTTATTTGAAAACAGCCTGTACTTCAATTATTCCAATAATTTCATAATTGTTTTGGTTTTACTTTTTGCAGTTGTAATTGTAAAAGTTATAGCTACATCAGTAACATTTGGCGCAGGCGGAATTGGTGGATTGTTTGCTCCATCGCTTTTTTTAGGTTCAAACACAGGATTATTGTTTGCATTATTTGCTAACTATTTTGGTGCCGGTTTGCCTCTAAGTAATTTTGCTCTTGCCGGAATGGGCGGAACTATTGCCGGAATAAATCATGCACCGCTTACTGCCATTTTCTTAATTGCTGAAATTACCGGAGGATACGGACTTATTGTTCCGCTAATGATTACATCTGCAATAGCTTATACTACATCTAAGATTTTTCAGAAAAATTCTCTAAACAATATTATGTTGGCAAAACGGGGCGAATTAATTACACATCATAAAGACAAAGCTGTACTAACTTTGCTAAAAATGGAAAGAATTATTGAAACAGATATAAAAACAATTACTCCCGAAAAAACACTTGGCGATTTGGTAAAAGTA
>MENC01000173.1 GCA_001768155.1 Bacteroidetes bacterium GWA2_30_7 | reverse complement strand
TCGTTGCGATTGGGCATGGGGAGTTGATAGTTACATTGTTAATCCAAGAATTTTTTATTTATCGTTAAGTTTAGATTTTTAGCTTTAACACCTTGAAGCGTGGCGATAGCCACCTTCAAGCATGTTTCAATTAAAATGAAAATTACAATTATCAAAATGCAAAATTCAAATAAATTACAAATTCAAAATTCAAAATCACGAACTCTTTGCCATCAACAGTTTGAAATTTTAATTATTGATTTATTGGATTTTATTTGTATTTTGAATTTTGGTGCTTATTAATACAGAAAACATTGACATTACGAAAGCACACTAATTAAATAAATTATGCTTCAAAAAATTAAATCACTCTCAGAAAAATATTCTTCAGAAATAATTGAAATTCGTCAACATTTACATGAAAATCCCGAATTGTCTTTTTGTGAATTTAAAACTTGCGAATTTATTATTGAAAAACTAAAAGAATTTAATGTAAAGAAAATAAGTAAAATTGCAGGAACAGGTGTTGTAGCAACAATTGAAGGGAAAAATCCGGCTTCAAAAGTTATTGCATTAAGAGCTGATATTGATGCGTTACCAATTATTGAGAAAAATGACATTTCATATAAATCCAAAAATAATGGAGTTATGCATGCATGTGGGCATGATGTGCATACTTCATCGTTATTGGGAGTTGCTAAAATTTTATCAGAATTAAAAGACGAATTTAATGGTTCAGTTAAATTAATATTTCAACCAGCCGAAGAAAAACTTCCAGGTGGAGCAATTAAAATGCTCGAAGAAGGAGTACTAAAGAATCCTATTCCAGAAATTATTATAACACAACATGTTGACCCTGCATTAGTTGTTGGAACTCTTGGATTTAAATCTGGAATGTATATGGCTTCAACAGATGAAATTTATTTAACTGTCAGAGGAAAAGGTGGACATGCAGCTATGCCTCACGAAATTAATGATACTGTTTTGTCTGCTGCTCAAATAATTACATCGTTACAACAAGTAGTAAGTCGTAAAGCAAAAGCCGCAATTCCAACCGTACTTTCGTTTGGAAAAATAATTGGAAGCGGAGCAACCAATATTATTCCCGAAGAAGTTAAAATAGAAGGTACATTCAGAACTATGAATGAAATTTGGAGAAAAGAAGCTCTTAAATTAATTGAACATATTGCTGAAACAACAGCCGAGGCAATGGGAACAACATGTGAAGTTTTGATAATGAATGGTTATCCAGCATTAATTAATGATGAAAATTTAACAGAAAAGGCAAAGAAAATCGCTAAAGAATTTATTGGCAAAGAAAATGTTAAGGATTTAGAAATCAGAATGACCGCAGAAGATTTTTCGTATTTTACAAATTCAAAGCCTGGAATTTTATATCGACTAGGAGTTAGAAACGATGAAAAAGGAGTTGTTAGCCCATTACATTCGTCAACTTTCAATATAGATGAAAAATCTTTGGAAATAGGAGTTGGTTATATGGCTTATCTTACTGTTTCGTTGTTATAAATTTCATAACAACAGTAATAATTATTAAATTTCGTGAAACATATATTTTTACAAATAACTAATTTTTTTTTAATTCTGCTATTTTGCAGATGCAATCAAAATATTAATGATAATATCATTATAATCAATAAATTAAATTCTCCATTTGCAATTTCTGAAGATTTAATAATACCCAAATCTTCGAATTTAGTAATAGAAAAAGGAGCGGTAATTATAATCTCAGATTCTGTAAATATTAAAATTTATGGGAAACTTACGATAAACGGAACTAAAAAAAATCCAGTAATAATAAAAACCGAAAATGATACAATTTCTTGGGGGCGAATAATAATTAATTCAACCGAAAAAAGTACTATTAAATATACAAATTTTATTAATGGAGCATTAACCGCATATAATTCAAATTTCTATATTTCAAATTCTAATTTTGAATTTCGTCATAATCGAAAATTTGACGGTTGGCCTATCATTTATCTAATTAATTCGAAATCAATTGTAAATAATATTTCTGTAATTAATAAAATTGATAAGTACGTTGGCGAAGGTATTAATTGTATTGGCGGAAGTGTTGAATGTTTGAATAATACTATTGATAACATGCCTGATGCTATTGAAGTTACAAGAGTTTCTAAAAGCAAAATTGCTGGAAATTTAATTCAAAATTGTTATGATGATGCAATAGATATAAATGCTTCATTCGATGTTGATATTTATAATAATTTAATAACACACACAGAAGATAATGGTATTTCTATTGGTGGTGATCAGAGTTTTAACGATAGTGTAAAATTTGGGAAGAGCTTTAATATTAATATCATTCAGAATATTATATATAAAGTTAAAACAGGTATATCAGTAACAGATTCTTCACAAGTTTATATTGAATCAAATAATATTTGCAGCTGTAACGTAGGGATTAAACTTTTTCAAAAAAATAATTTATTTGGTGGTGCATTTACAGAAATAACTAATAATGTATTGCTCAAAAATAACAATGATTATATTACAGAAAATTCTGAAATTAATGAAATAAATACATTATCTGATTTCAAAACTCAGAATAATGAGAAAAACGAATTAATATTAGATACAAATAATTTTTTCATAAAAAGTTCTAAAATATCCAAAGATAAAACATTTTACAGATTTAATAAAATTGATACAAATAGCATAATTTCTGTTAATAATTTGCCTCAAATGTTTATTAATACATTTCCAAAAGTTATAAATTATGATGAAAAAATTGATGCTATTTTTCAAGTTTATGATAATAAATTAAAAACAAATTCAGGAAAAATTACGATTAAAATCAGAGGCTCAAGTTCAGTTGATTATCCAAAGAAATCATACGAATTGGAAACAGAAAAAAAACAATGTATTATAAATTTACCAGAAGAAACTGATTGGGTTCTATATGCGCCATCTATTGATAAGTCGCTATTAAGGAATGCTTTAGCTTATTCTTTGGGTCAAAAAATGAGTATTAAATCGCCAAAATTCAGGTTTTTGAATCTTTATGTTAATGACGAAAATTATGGGCTTTATTTATTGATTCAAAAAATAAAATGTAGCGAAGGATTTGTAAATATTGAAGAATTATCTGAAATAGATTCGTGTAAACCAGCTATTTCGGGTGGTTATATTTTTAAAATAGATAAAGGAACTGGTGCTAATAATTGGATTAGCTTATGCAATTCAGATAGTAATCATTTGGTTAATTACTACATTCATTATCCTAAACCCAATAGCATAAATGAATCGCAAAAAAAATATATAATTCAATACATCAAAAAATTTGAATCAAAAATTTCAAAAATGCCATTAGACCATAATGTTATTGATAGCCAATCATTTATCAGTTATATTTTAGTTAACGAATTAATGAAAAATTTCGATTCATATAGAGCAAGCGTATATTTTTATAAAAATCGAAATTCTGATAAATTATTTATAGGCCCGATTTGGGATTTCGATATTAGTTCAGGATTAGCACTTTACGAAGAATTTAATACTCACACAGGTTTTGTCTTTGAAATTAATGATGACTATAGAAAATATATACCTTTATGGTGGTATAATTTAATATCTGACGAATTTTTTTCAATAAAATTAAAAGAAAAGTGGTTTGAATTAAGAAAACACGAATTATCAGATACTCAGCTTATTAATTTAATTAATAATTTAAATTCGCAAATCAAAAATTATTCTATAGAAAAAGAAACAAATCGTTTGAAAGATTGGATTTTAAAAAGAGCTTTATGGATTGATGAAAATATTGAGTTAATTAATATAAAAGCATCAGCATATAAATAGTGTTAGAAAGAAAACTCCAAAAAACAAAAAACAAATGTCAAATAAATTCCAATTCTCAAAATCTCAGTTTTCAAAACCGTTTGAATTTTAGGTAATTGTAACTTGTGATTTATTTGATTTTTGAAGATTGAAATTTGTTATTTCTAAAAACACATCGTTTTCTTAGAGACACTAAATAGATTAACATTTGTAATCAATAATAATAAATATTATACAGTAACAGATATTTTTAAGATGAAAAAAGAAAATTTTAAACCAATAGATTCAATAATCCCCCCTCCTCCAATTCATTGGGTAGGAGATGGTTTTAGAGTACATAATTTTTTTCCTGGTCCACAAGGTTTGGAAACGAGAATTAGTCCATTTTTTTTATTGGATTATAATTCAAAGCACCTGTTTTTACCTAGTGAAAAGCAGCGAGGAGTAGGAGTTCATCCGCACAGAGGATTTGAAACTGTAACAATTGCATATCACGGAATGGTGGCTCATAACGATAGTACAGGAAATTCGGGCGTTATTGGCGAAGGCGATGTGCAGTGGATGACAGCTGGTTCGGGAATTTTACATAAAGAATATCACGAAAAAAATTTCAGCAAAAATGGTGGAATTTTTCAGATGGTTCAGCTTTGGGTTAACCTACCTGCAAAATATAAAATGACTTCGCCCAAATATCAACCTATTTTAAAAAGCGAAATGGGAAATTACAAAATTCCAAATAATGGTGGAAATGTTTTTGTTATTGCCGGTAATTATTTAAATGTTAAAGGACCAGCTAGTACTTTTTCGCCAATAAATCTATACAATGTTGTTTTAAAATCTGGATTTAGTGTCGATTTAAGTTTTCCGGAAAATTATAATACCGGGTTTTTAATTATAGACGGAGAAGTCAATATTAATGAAACAGAGGTCGTTAAAGAAAATTCGTATGTTCTTTTCAAAAATTCAGGAAATGATATTAAAATATCTGCAATAAAGGATTGTACGGTATTGGTTATGAATGGAGAGCCAATTAATGAACCCTTAGCCTATTATGGTCCATTTTTAATGAACACTAAAGAAGAACTCCAACAAGCTTTTGAAGACTATCAAAATGGACTTTTTGGATATTTAGATGATTAATTATTTATTTTTATCAAAATTAATAGACTCTTGGTCTAAGTCTTTTGTTTATTAAAAAGATTTTAATTTATTTTAATGCGATTTTAATACCGTTTTAATTCTGTTTTAATTCGCATCTCATGAAGTTTTACATTTTACTTTTATTACTACAAATTTCTTTTTTTGCTGTTTCTCAGGATACTATTCTGTATATTAACGAAATACTCAGTAGCAACGAAAATATAAACAAAGATAGAAATAATGAGTACGACGATTGGATAGAAATTTACAACCCTAATACATTTGCTGTAAATTTAGGGGGAATGTATATTTCAAATGATGAAAAAAACTTAAAACAATGTAAGATTTCTGAAATACTTTCCGGCATAACAACTATTCCACCAAATACA
>MENC01000172.1:4012-5215 GCA_001768155.1 Bacteroidetes bacterium GWA2_30_7 | reverse complement strand
TGGTTATTAAAGATTACGAAGATAAACATTACCCTCAGATCCAATTGATGCAATTAAATGCACAATGAAAGAAAAAGGATTGAAAAACAAAGACCTTGAAAAATATATTGGAAGTAAAAGCTACGTTTCACAAATTTTAAATAAAAAAAAGCCGCTAACTGTTGCTATTTTAAAAATATTACATAAAAATTTGAAAATTCCAGCCGATATTCTTCTAGCATAAATTCAAACTTTTTTAATCAGAAAAAATACAAAATATGAATATTAATATAAATAAAATCCTAATTTTCCACAGCTTTTTACCTCCAAATGCTCCAAAAGACGAGCTAGATGTTTTAGATGAAGTTGAGTTTTTTAACACCATATTTATAAAACAAAATATAGAAACTTTTATAACTCCTTTTTACAACGATTTAGATAAAAACTCTGAAATTATAAAATCATTCAAGCCTAATTTAATTGTAAATTTAGTTGAAACAATAAATGGCGACGGAAGGTTGATACATATTGCCCCATCTTTATTCGATTATCACGGAATACCTTATACAGGTGGAACTTCCGAATCAATTTATGTAACATCTAATAAAATTCTAGCAAAAGAACTATTCAAAGCAAATAATATAAATTCTGCAAAATTTGTAACTGCCGAAAATATTGATAAAACTGTTTTTGAATCAACAGATAAATTCTTGGTAAAATCTGTATGGGAACATGCATCGGTAGGAATTGATGAACATTCGCTTAAACTAATCTCCAACAAATCAGAATTAAAATCAATATTTGCAGAACATAAAAAAAATGGCAAGTTATTTTTTGCCGAAAATTATATTGATGGTCGTGAGTTCAATATTTCGATGCTCGCAGGAAAAGTGATGCCTTTTGCTGAAATTAAATTTATTGATTTTCCAGATGATAAAATCAAAGTAGTTGGCTACCGTTCAAAATGGGACGAAGACTCGTTTGAATATAAAAATACAGTAAGAAGTTTTAATTTTGACAATGCTGATAATAAACTACTTGCAAAGTTAGAGCAAGTTTGTGTTGATTGTTGGGAAAAATTCAAATTAAAAGGTTATGCCAGAGTCGATTTCAGAGTTGATAAAGATGATAACCCTTTTGTATTGGAAATAAATGTAAATCCCTGTATATCTGCCGATAGCGGTTTTGTTGCTGCCTGTAAAAAATATGGCTATACCGAAGAAC
>MENC01000172.1:0-4002 GCA_001768155.1 Bacteroidetes bacterium GWA2_30_7 | reverse complement strand
CATAATTATTGAAGACAGCATTAAGTGATTTTATAAATTCTGTATTTCCAAATTAAGCAAATAATCAATTATGATATAAGGTATTGGTGATTTAGAATAAAAATTGAAATTATGGAAGATAAAAAATTACAAATACGAAACAGCACTGCCGAGTTTTTGATTTTTACTTCACAAACAGGTGAAAACGGCATCGAAGTTCGTTTTCAAAATAAAACAATTTGGCTTTCGCAAAAAATGATGGCAACATTGTTCGATTGCAGTATTGACAATATTGGACTCCACTTAAAAAATATTTTCAAAACAAAAGAACTGGATGAAAATTCAGTTGCCGAGTATTTCTCGGTAACTGCATCAGATAGTAAAAACTCTAAAACAAAACATTATAATTTGGATGCACTTATTGCAATAGGTTATCGTGTTAATTCACATAGAGCCACACAATTATCATTGCTCCGTAATTACTAATCAGTTTGCAACTATAACTTCAAACCTCAAACAATATAAAACATGAACAACAACACAATAACTTTCAGAAACAATCCAATTCTGGAAGATTCACAAAATGTAAAACGAATTATAGAATCGACAGGTTTTTTCTACGATTTCGAGGTAGATGTTGCAGTAGAATTAGTTGACGAAAGATTGAGCAAAGGAATTGATAGTGGATACTTATTTACTTTTATTGAAGTTGATAACGAAGTTGCAGGATATGCCTGTTATGGCTTAATACCATGTACTGTATGCAGCTACGACCTTTATTGGATTGCTGTTGACAATAAATTCAGAGGTCAAGGATTAGGTAAAAAAATTATGACTGAAGTTGAAAAAGAAATTGCAAAAATTGGTGGACGAAATATTTATATTGAAACTTCTGCAAGAGAAAAATATATTCCTACTCAAAATTTCTATATAAGTTGCAATTGCACTTTAGAAGCTCGTTTTAAAGACTTTTACGACCTAGATGACGATAAATTGGTTTATGTTAAAAGAGTATAAACGGTTATTGTTCTGTCTAAAAATACTCTATTTTAGCGTTTTTCTAAAGTATTAAGTTTGATAATGATTAAAAGGATTCTTCAACTAAATAAAATTACTTCATTTATTTATATCGTACTTTTGTGCTTAATTTCATTTAATAATTTTGCACAATCTCTTTCTCCAGAACAATTACTTTCTGAGCTTATAAAAATAAAATCAGTAACCGGAACTGAAAAAAAAATTGGGCTGTATTTATCCGAATATTGCAAAAATCAAGGTTTAAACATTACTACATTTTCTGATAACGATAGTTCTTACAATTTTGCAGCATCAATATATCCATTAACATCATTAAAACCCAACATTATTTTTATGAGCCATTTAGATGTCGTTTCAGAAGGAGATATCTCAGAATGGACATATCCTCCATATTCAGGTGAAATTACAGATAGTTGTGTTTGGGGACGAGGTGCAATCGACTGTAAAGGATTAGCAGTTATGCAATTAAAAGCTATAATTGAAAATATACCAGATTCAGGCTCCAAAGAGCTAGCATATAATATTACATTTTTAGCAGTATCTGGCGAAGAAACAGGTGGATTAAACGGAGCATTTTCTGTATCAAATTATAATATTTCTGACTTAAATCCAGTAGTTATTTTTGGCGAAGGTGGCTCAGGACTAGCTAATTTTATTCCGTCATATCCTGAACAGGTTGTTTTTGGAATATCGGTAGCCGAAAAAAAAGCATTATGGTTAAAGCTCGAAGCCAGAAACAAAACTTATGGGCATGGAGCTGCACCGCCAGCATTATATGCAAACAAGCATCTACTTAGAGCTTTAATAAAATTATTAGACGAAAAACGTTTAATAAAATTTGGAAAAGTTGCCCGACAAATGTTTCGTGAAGTTGGAAAAATGGAAGGAGGAATCAAAGGCTTTGTAATAAAACATATAAACTGGGACGTGTTTTGGCCCCTTGTAAAAAAATATTTCGAAGAAGGTGAAATTATGCACATATTAGTTTACAATACTTTTGTAATTACAAATATTTATAATACAGATATTGTTACAAATAAAATTGCCGATAAAGCTTATGCTACATTAGATTGCAGATTATTACCCGAAACAAATTCCAAAAAATTTATTAAAAAAATTGAAAATGTTGTTGGACCAAAAATTAATGTATCTGTAATTGCCGAAAGCCCTGGTGCAGAACCGTCTGAGGATAAAACAATTTTTTTCAAAAATATGGAAAAAGCATTAATTTGTGAATATCCCGAAAGCAAAGTTGTTCCAATATTATTCCCTGCAACAACCGATAATAATTATTTCCGTCAGCATGATATTCCAGTTTATGGAATTTTGCCAATTGTATTCGACCAAGAACTAATTGAATCTGTTCATAATATCAATGAAAGAATAAAAATTGATGATTTATATCGTGGAATAAATGTGTATTCTGTTTTTATTCAATCAATGACAAATCCCGAAGGAAAACCTAAACGAAAATTCAGGTTAATTAAAGCTAAACAAGATAGATAGCTCCTATTTTAGGATTTGCTCAAATAAAAAATCCCAAGTTACTTGGCGCACAAGTTGGTGCAGTTGCAATTTTTGCTTTCTCAATTAGTTCCATATTCGTTTTTCAAATATTCATTAGACATCTTTCCAAATTAATTATATAGCCATTTTTATATACAATCATTTATAAAAAACCTTATTTTTTTCAAGCAACCTTAGTAGAAATCAATAAATGGTTATGATTTAACATTTCGGCAAACTCAATGCACCGCCTTATTACCTTATTTTAATATTTCGCAAGCTCAATAACCATCGCTCAATAAGGTAATAAGATTTGTTTTGTGTATGATAATTTTTCTACTAAAAAAAAATAAGGAATAAGGTTTTAAAATTTATTTTGGAAAGATGTCTATTAATCAATTCTCTCTACTAAATATGGAGAAGTAACCTTTTTTTCGATAAAAAAAGTAAGAGAGAGAATTGATTTGATTAAACCTCAAAATTCAAATTGCAAAATCCACGATTTTTATTGATATTTACAACCCAAATTAAACAAGTAATATATATGATTACTACAGAAAAATATCAACCCAAAAATCATATCCGAATCGTAACAGCAGCCTCGCTTTTCGATGGTCACGATGCAGCAATAAATGTTATGCGTCGAATTATTCAATCAACCGGAGCTGAAGTAATTCATCTTGGGCATAATCGCTCTGTTAAAGAAATTGTTGATTGTGCTGTTCAGGAAGATGTTCAGGCAATAGCACTTACATCATATCAAGGTGGTCATATTGAGTTTCTTAAGTATATGTTCGATTTGCTTAAAGAAAAAGATTGTAGCCATATAAAAATATTTGGTGGAGGCGGCGGAGTAATTTTACCTTACGAAATAGAAGAATTACATAATTACGGTATTACCCGTATTTACTCACCAGACGATGGTCGAGAAATGGGATTGCAGGGAATGATTAATGATTTGTTGCAAAAATCGGATTTTCCAACAGGAAATAAATTTAAAGCTGATTTAAATAAAATCGAAAAACACGATGTAAACAACATTGCAAGAACAATATCGGCTGTCGAAAATTTTCCAGACGAAAATAAAGAATTAATTAATTTAATTTCAGAAAAAGCAAAACATATAAAAACTCCCGTTCTGGGAATTACTGGCACCGGTGGAGCAGGAAAATCATCGCTTGTAGATGAAATTGTTCGACGATTTTTACTCGACTTTAATAAAAAAACAATAGCCATAGTTTCTGTTGACCCATCGAAGCGAAAGACTGGCGGGGCTTTGCTTGGCGACCGTATTCGCATGAATGCCATCAACAACGACAGAGTTTATATGCGTTCACTTGCAACACGTCAATCCAATCTTGCGTTATCGAAGTATGTAAAAGATGCACTAAATATTGTAAAAATTGCTGGCTTCGATTTAATAATTTTGGAAACATCCGGCATTGGACAATCTGATACAGAAATTGTTGACCATAGTGA
>MENC01000171.1 GCA_001768155.1 Bacteroidetes bacterium GWA2_30_7 | reverse complement strand
TAAACCATTACTGGTACCAATCCACTTATTTCCAGTTCCGTCAATTGTTATTGAATAGACAGCATTATCAGGTAAGCCCGAATTTGAATTGTTATAAGTTATCCATTGTGGATTTTGTGCAAAAATAGTTATTGCTACGAAGAGCAATATTGTCAGCGTAAAAATATGTTTTTTCATAAACTTAAATTGTTAATATATTATTTGCCTGTCGTTTGCTTTAGTTAGAAATATTCAAACTGTCCAAATTCTGATTTTATTGTAAGTTTTTTGGATTCTGATTTTTCGCAATAGCCAACAATTTTTGCTTCAATATTAAATGAATTTGAAATTGAAATAATTTCGTTTGCTATTTCTTTCGGTACATATAATTCAAATCGATGTCCCATGTTGAAAACCTTGTACATTTCTTTCCAATCAGTTCCGGATTGCTCGTGAATTATTCGGAATAATGGAGGAACATCAAACATATTGTTTTTGATAATATCCAAATTGTCAATAAAATGCAATATTTTAGTTTGTGCTCCACCCGAACAATGTATCATGCCATGTATTTGACTTCTAAATTTTTTAAGAATTTCTTTGACAACCGGAGCATAAGTTCTTGTGGGTGATAATACTAATTTTCCGGCATCAATATTAAGTTCTTTTATTGCATCTGTAAGTTTAAGTTTTCCGGAATAAATTAAGTTTTCGGGAATTGAATTATCATAACTTTCAGGATATTTCTGTGCTAAATATTTTTCAAAAACATCGTGTCGGGCACTTGTAAGACCGTTACTTCCCATTCCGCCATTATATTCGCTTTCATAAGTGGCTGTTCCTGTTGATGATAATCCAATAATTACATCTCCTTCTTTTATATTCTGATTTGTAATAACTTCGGAACGTTTCATTCGGCAAACAACAGTGGAATCGACAATTATTGTACGAACAATGTCGCCAACATCGGCAGTTTCACCTCCGGTTAGATGTAATTTTATTCCGTACTTTTTATATTCTTCAATCAGTTCGTTTGTGCCATTTATTATTGATGAAATTACTTCGCCAGTTATTAGATTTTTATTTCGTCCGATTGTTGATGAAACCAAAATATCGTCAGTAGCTCCTACACAAAGTAAATCGTCGAGATTCATAACCAAAGCATCTTGTGCAATTCCTTTCCATACTGATAAATCACCGGTTTCTTTCCAATAAATATATGCTAATGAGGATTTTGTTCCGGCACCATCGGCATGCATTATTAAACAATAATCTTCATCGCCTGTTAAATAATCGGGAATTACTTTACAAAAAGATTTTGGGAATAAACCTTTATCTAATTTTGAAATAGCATTATGCACATCTTCTTTAGATGCAGAGACTCCTCGTTGTAAATATTTTTCGTTTTTTATTGTCACAAATTTTCGTTTTACTTTTTTACCGCTAAGACACAAAGACGCTAAGTCAATTTTGCTTTCCAGAATTCATTAACTGAATCTGTTTAATATTTATTTAATTAGGTCTATTAGTTGCAAAAAAAACGTTCCGGTAGCACCGAAACGTTTTAATATTATATCACAAAATTACCTACTGTTGGTCAGTTTTTTCTTCTGTTTTTGGTTCTTCTGGTTTAATTTCTTCAGTTTTGTTTTCTTCTGGTTTACTTTCATCAAGTTTATTTTCTTCAGGTTTTGGTTCATTTTCTAAAGGAACAACCTGATTGTCTTCTTTTTTTATTTCTGGTTGAGGATTATTAGGTGTTTCGTTTGTTTTTGGTTGAACCGATGCTTTATAATCTGTGCTTAAAACTTTAAATTCGGTTCTACGATTGATTTGATGAGCTGCTTCTTGTTCCTCAACTGTAGCAAGTCCTTTTATAAATTCTTCGGTTAAAACATCATTTGCTTTAAGGAACTTATATCTTGATGCATCTTTGGATGTTGCTGTATTTGGAACAGATTCGCCATAACCTTTAGCAACCAGACGTTGTGCATCGATTCCTTTTTCAATCAAATAATTAACAACTGATTGTGCTCTTTTTTGGGATAATTCAAGGTTGCTTGCATCGTCGTTTCGGAAGTCGGTATGTGAACGAATTTCGATAACGATATTTGGATTGTCATTTAAAATATCAACTAACATATCAAGAGAAATCATAGATTCGGGTCTTAAATCCCATTTTGCTAAGTCGTAAAGGATATTTTCGAGTTCGATTGGTTTTTCGATGGGTGTCATCAAAATTTCCATTTTAAAGTCTTTGTTGTTTTCTAATCCTTTAGTAGTTTCTTTTCCTTTTCCATTAAGGTAATTATTTTTTACAGTTGTTAAAACATAGTCGTTTCCTGGCTTCAAAGAAAATTTAAATGAACCGTCTATTTCGTTGTTAACTTCTTGTGTAACACCATCGCTACTGATAAGCTTAACTGAAACACTGGTTAAAATTTGACCATTTTTTTCGTCTTTAACTACACCAATTAAATTATATTCAAGTGGTGGTAAAATAAATGAATAAATATCATCTAAACCTTTACCGCCTCTTCTGTTTGAAGTAAAAAATCCTTTTTCGGCATCTCCTTCAAATGTAATTCCGAAATCGTCTTCGGCTGAGTTTATTGGAAATTGCATGTTTGTAACAACTGTATTTCCCATTTTTCCTTTATTTGCTTTAAAAATATCCAAGCCGCCCATTCCAACATGACCATTCGAAGCAAAATATATTTCTCCATTTTCTCTTACATAGGGGAATACTTCGTCGCCGGGAGTATTAATTTCTTTTCCAGCATTGATTGGAGTTCCAGAAAATTCAACTTTTTTATTTTCACGTTTAAGCATCCAAATATCTTTTCCTCCAACTCCATCAGGCATTTCGGCAGCAAAGTATAATATTAAATCGTCGGGTGATAGGGCTGGATGTCCTACTGTAACTGTATCTGAACCAACAGGGACTTGTGTTGCGACATCCCAATCGATTCCTTTTTTTTCGGTAAAATATATTAAACAGCCGTGTCGAACTTTTTTTTCGACTTTACATCTTGTAAAGTATAATATACTGTATTTTGAATCTATTGTTGAAGCTCCTTCTTCGTCGGCTGAGTTAATGCTTTCGCCAATTGGGGTAGGAACAGCCCATTTGCCTTTTCTATCTTTTGTGGTTTGATACAAATCTGCAAAACTTTGTCCGGTAACCATATTGGTTTCGTTACCTGCCGAGCCGGTTCTGGTTGATGTAAAATAAACAAGTGTGTAGTCTTTTTTGCCAAAAACAGTAGAAAAATCACTTTCTTTGGAATTGAAAAAAGCCATATTTTCTACTTTGTAACGTGAAGGATTATTTTTCCATTTAGCTGCTTGTTCGCACGATTCTACACCATTTTTTCCACGAACATCTCCAGGTACAAGTCTAAGGTAATTTCTATATTCGATTAGTGCTTCGTCGTATTTTTCGTTTTGCTTTAGTGCATCGGCAAGAAATAGAGTACAGGTTGGGTCGGGATATTTTACTTTAACAGTTTTTTTAAACCAAACTTCGGCTTGTAAAGCATCGTTTGTGTGTCTGTAACATAAAGCGGTTTTAAAAATTATTTCTGCTTTTACAGCATCATTTTTTGCTTTATTATATGCTACTTTATATAAGTCGATGGCTCCATAATATTCGCCACTATTGTAGGCATCATCAGCTTCTTTTGTAGCACTGCTTTGGCTATACGCTAAATTAACAGTTATTGCTGATAAAATTAAAATCGAAATAAATAATTTAGTAACTTTCATGTTGTATGAACTTTAAATATTCGTGGTAAAATTAATTAATTTATTTTAAAAATGAAATTACTATGTTTAATTGTTTATGATTAAATTGTTTATTGATTGTGGTTTGATATTTATTGTTAAAAAGAAAACCTATTATATTAAAAATTACGATATTTGATTTATGATGTACGATTGGCTAAACCATTGTATTGTTTGAAAATTTACGATTTACAATTGCTTAAACTACCGTTCCTTAAATCGTAATTTGTAATTCGTACTTCGTATTTTGTACTTTTTTTCTTATACAATAGTTCGGTATTTTTTTCATCTTGCGTTTTTATAAAAGGGCTAAAGCCCTGAATTTGTATATATTAATTAAGTCCACGACCTGAAGGTCGTGGCAATTGAAATAGCTTATTTTCAAATTATTACAAAAATATACCGAACTATTGCTTATAAACACTATGCACAAATTCAGAGCCTGTCCCTTACTTGATGCGGAAGCTTTACTCCTTTGCAAAAATGAATAATGAAAGAATATAACTAATTAGTTAGTAAGAAAACACCAAAAAATAAATAAGCTGCTGAGTAGTTACAAAAATTAAAATAATTTAAGGCTCTATTTCTCAAATAGATAATAATTAGCGTTATTAATCACTTAAATTCTCTTATATTGTTATTTAACATTTATTAATATCTTAGCAACGAAAAATGTTTTTTTTATGAATAAATACTCTTGCGAAGAAATATTAAACGCATTTCGAAATTCGAACTCAAAAATTCTTAAAAATATTTATAAAATACATTACCCAATGATTCGTAAATTAGTTATTTCATATAAAGGAAACATTAATGAAATAGAAGATTTATTAGGTGATGCCCTTATAGCTTTTTTAGTTAAACTTGAACAAGACAAAGAATTTAAGTTAACATGTTCATTTTCAACATTTATTTATTCCATTTGCCGTAATTTATTAGAATATAAATTACGACACAAAAATTTATATTCCGAAAAATTGTATGATACAAATACATTCGGAGAAAATATTATAGACGATTACGATATTGATTTATTTATTAATGATTCAAAAAAATATAGACTGTATTTGTATCATTTTTCAAAAATTACCGAACTTTGTCAAAAAATAATTCAAATGTTTCTGGATAAAATGTCAATTGCAGAAATTGCCGTTACTACCGGAGTTACAGAAAATTCTGCAAAGCAAAGAAATTATAATTGCAAAAATAAGCTAGTAGCAAAAATTATGAATGACCCTGAATTTGAGGAAATTGCACACTATTATTAGTTAGTGTCGACAAGAAAACTCCGAATCTCTTGCCAGAAGTGCTTTCTATAGTATTTTTACAGATGATTGAATGGTTTTTAGGTGTAATCTATTATAAAACTGAAAATTACAAAAAAGCTTCTGAATATTTCAATCACATTTCGGATGACAAAAGAAGCTGCCGATGCATTGAAGTTTATTGAAAAAGAAACTGGTAGAAGATAATTTTGTATTGT
>MENC01000170.1 GCA_001768155.1 Bacteroidetes bacterium GWA2_30_7 | reverse complement strand
ATAAATATTTTCAGTCTGATGAGAATTTAATTTTTCATCTGTAGGTAATAAAAATACATTTAATTCAATAGCATCTGCACCAGCCGATTCAATTTTTTCTGCAAAATCTGTCCACTCCGAAGATGTTACACAATTTATACTGGCAATAATCGGAATATCAGTAATTTTTTTTGACTTTCTGATTAAATTCAGATATGAATCTAATTTTGTAAGCTTGATATAATTTTTAATATAATCTATTGCTTCGGGATATAAATAATCGTTATTTCCTTTTATAACATGTACATAAGCTTCGTGTAAAATTTGTTCTTCAAATATTGATTTTAACACAATTGCACCTACCGAACTATCAGCTAAATGCTTAACACCTTCAATTGTTCCTGATAAACCCGAACTCGCAGCAATGATAGGATTTTTTAAATTTAAACCTAAATATTTTGTTGAAATATCAATCATAGAAATTCTATTTATTAACCCGCAATTTATTAAGAAATATGCTTTGACAAACATTTTAACAATATTTGGCAATGTTTATATTTAGTGCCTCAAAGAAAACTGCCATATTTTAAAAAATAACAAAATTCAAGTATCAAATCTCAAATAAATCTCAAAAAACAAATACCTAATATCCAAACGGTTTTGAAAATTGTGATTTATTTGAGTTTTGTTTTTTGTTTTTTTGAATTTTCTTAGAAACACTATTTACCAGAATTAAGCAATAAATTTTTTTTGAATTAAAATGATTTCATATATTGCATGTAAAATTTTTTAACTATAAAACTATATTTTATGCTTATAGTGGGTATTGCCGGTGGAACAGGTTCGGGAAAAACAACAGTTGTAAAAAAAATTGTAAATAACCTTCCAAACGAATCAATTGTACTCTTGCCTCAAGATTCTTATTACAAAGATAATGGCAATTTACCTATCGAAGAAAGACTTGAAATTAATTTCGACCACCCAAATGCAGTTGAATTTGAATTATTAATAGAGCATATAAAAAATTTGAAAAATGGACAAAAAATTCAGCAACCAATTTACTCTTATCTTACTTGCACAAGGTCTGAGGAAACAATTCCGGTAACACCAAAAGAAGTAATAATTGTTGAAGGAATTTTGGTTCTTACAAACGAAGAGCTTCGTAATTTATTCGATATTAAAGTTTTTGTTCATGCCGATGCCGACGACAGATTAAATCGTGTTATACAACGTGATATTGTTGAGAGAGGTCGTTCTGTACATAAAGTTCTCGAAAGATATGAAAGAACCGTTAAACCTATGCACCTGCAATTTATCGAACCTTCGATGAGATATGCCGATATTATTGTTCCACAAGGAGGAAATAACCTTGTTGCAATTGATATTCTTACACAATTTATAATCAATAAATTAAATAAATAATGCTCGAAAGTTATAAAATAGATAAAATAATTTTTTTAGACATCGAAACCGTTCCCGAATATCCTGAGTTTAATTCACTTCCCGAAAATTTTAAACATTTATGGGAAAAGAAAGCAAAATATTTAATTAAAGAAAACGAAACTCACTCAGATATTTATAACAGAGCTGGAATATATGCCGAGTTTGGAAAAATAATTTGCATTTCGGTTGGTTTTATACATTTCAAAAATTCAGAAAAATATTTTAGAATTAAGTCTTTTTCTAACGATAAAGAAGAAGTTATTTTAAAAGAATTTATAAAATTAATGGATACTTATAGTGCTAAAAATGATTATGTTTTATGTGCACATAACGGAAAAGAATTTGATTTCCCATATATTTGCCGTAGAATATTAATTAATGGTTTAAAAATTCCAAAAATTTTAGACCTTGCTGGAAAAAAACCTTGGGAAATAAACCATCTTGATACGCTGGACCTTTGGAAATTTGGTGATTATAAACACTATACATCGCTTGAGCTTTTAGCAACAATTTTTAATATTCCAACACCAAAAGACGATATAGATGGAAGTCAAGTATGTGACGTTTACTGGAAATCTAAAGATTTAAACCGTATTGCTAAATATTGCGAAAAAGATGTATTAACAATTGCTCAATTATTCTTAAAATATAAAGGAGAATCGTTAATTGATGAATCTAATATTGAGAGTGTTAAATAACACCTTGAAGCGTGGCAATAGCCACCTTCAAGCGTGTAGCTAAATTGTTAAATTGTTACATTGTTATGTCGAAGTGATAAACAGCGTAGCAACCATTTAACAATGTAACAGTTTAACTATTTTAATATATTTAACAATTTATTTTCTAAGAACTTACTTTAAAAACTCATAAACACATTCAATAAAGTCTTTTTGATTTTCTGCATGAACCCAATGCCCTGAATTTTTAATTGTTACGATTTCTGAGTTTATAAATATAGTTTTAATTTTATCGAAATGTTCTACGGGTATATATTCTGAATTTTCACCTTTAATAAATAATGTTGGAACAGTAATCTCGCTATTTTCAATTAAAGAACCATCTAATAATATTTCATAAATATTCCTCTTAATTGAATTAATATTGAAAGTCCAATAAAAAATATTATCAGAATTTCGTTTAAGATTTTTTAATAAAAACTGACGTAATTTATTATCCTTTATTGATTTTAAAAGTTGTAAATCAACCTCTTCTCTACTATTATATTTTTCAACATTTAAATCCGATAAAGCTTTTAAAATTTTAAGATGCGAATTAATAATATCTAACGATTCAGAATCATTTTCATAAGTAAAAGGAGATATATCAACTATAATAAGCTTTTTAACCAAATCAGGATTATTTTTTGTAAATTTAATTGATATTTTCCCCCCCATTGAATGTCCTAATAAAAAAATCTTTTTAAGACTTTGTTGCTCTAAAAACTCTTCAATATCAGCACTCATTGTATTATAATCATGTACATCTGAATGTGGCGATTGTCCATGATTTCTCAAATCAATTAAATAAACCGTAAAATACTTTTCTAATACTTTAGCAATGCTAAACCAATTATCTGATGAGCCATATAATCCGTGTAAAATAAGTAACGGTTCTCCAACCCCATATTTTCTATAAAATAGATTCATTTTAATTGTCGTAAATACATTTGAATTGTGTTTTCCAAACCATAATAAATTGAATCGGAAATTAATGCATGCCCAATTGAAACTTCTTTTAAATTTTCAATATTTTTATAAAAATAATTTAAATTTTCAAGACTTAAATCATGACCCGCATTCAACCCCAAATTACATTCCTTAGCAACTTTTGAAGCTATTGCAAAGTTTTCAATTGCTTTTTCTTTATTTATAGTATATATTGAAGCATAAGGTTCTGTATATAACTCAATTCTATCAGTTCCAGTGTCAACTGCATTTTCAATATTTTTTAAATTAGTATCAATAAAAATTGATGTTCTGATGCCAACGCTCTGTAACTCAGCAATTATTTCTTTTAAAAACACCTTATGTTTTATTGTATCCCAGCCTGCACTCGAAGTAATAGCATCTGGTGGGTCAGGAACTAAAGTAACTTGCTCAGGTTTTACATTTTTTACTAATTCAATGAATGTCTTGCTTGGATACCCTTCAATATTAAATTCCGTTGAAATTATTTTTTTTAAATCATAAACATCTTTGTATTTTATATGTCTTTCATCTGGACGCGGATGAACAGTTATTCCCTCAGCCCCAAATCTCTGACAATCAATAGCTACCTGTACTAAATTTGGAATATTTCCACCTCTGGCATTACGAATTGTTGCAATTTTGTTAATATTAACACTAAGTTTAGTCATTTGAATTAAAATTAAAAGATTTAGCTTTGTAGTAATTTAGCAAATTTAAACGTATTTTCTTTACATAACAATTTTATGCTTGCAAAAGACTTATTATCGGATATTATTCCAGCTGTAAAAACCTCAGATTCAGGGATTGATGCTCTAAATATGATGGAATTATTTAAAGTTTCGCATATACCAATTGTAAATAATAAAGATTTTTTGGGACTAATTTCCGATAAAGACATTTATGATTTAAATTTGGCTGAAGAATCTATTGGTAATCACAGGCTTTCGCTAATTAGACCATTTGTTTATTCAAATCAACATTTTTTTGAGATAATTGATTTAGTTACTAATATGAAACTCACGTTAGTACCTGTATTGAACGAAAAAAATAATGAGTATATCGGTGTAATTACTTTAAGCGAATTAGTTCACAATTTCGCAAATTTCACATCAGTTGACCAGCATGGAGGTATTATTGTTTTAGAATTAAACCAAAACGATTATTATTTGTCTCAAATTGCTCAAATTATCGAAGGAAATGATGCTAAAATTTTAAGCCTTTACATTACTTCCCCTCCCGAATCTACAAAATTAGAATTAACCATAAAACTAAATATTTCAGATTTATCAAGGATAATTCAAACGCTAAATAGGTATAACTACAATATTAAAGAAACCTTTGCACATGATGATATTGAAGATAATTTGTTCAAAAACAGATACGAATCATTTCTTAATTATTTGAATATATAGGGTTTAACAAAATCTTAATTTCATGTTAAATTTATATTTTATCATAAATTCATTTTTTATACGTTACTGTTTTTATAAATAATAATTTTATTCACTATTTCTGATTTAAATAAATGAAAATGAAAATAGCTATTTACGGCAGAGCATTAAATCAAAACTTTTTTAAATACTTTGAAGAAATTATTAAAATTTTAGAATTAAATCAAATTAAAATTTTTCTATATGAACAATTATTAACTTCAGTAAAAAATCACATAAATTTTAATCAAAAAAAAACGACTGTTTATCAAACTTTTAAAGACATTGATAAAAAAGTAGATTTTATAATAAGTATTGGTGGAGATGGTACATTTTTAGAATGTGTAACATTTTTAGAAAAGAACTGTCTTCCTATACTTGGAATTAATAGCGGAAGGCTTGGATTCTTAGCAAATATTCAAAAAGAAAACATACGAGAAGCCATTGAAGGTATTATAAATAAACAATATACAATTGAGCAAAGGTCTCTTTTAAAAATATCAACTAACAACAATGAATCATTCGATGGGTTTAGTTTTGCATTGAATGAAATAACAATACATAAAAGCGACTCATCTTCAATGATTAACATTCATACTTACTTAAATAATGAATTTTTAAATTCATACTGGGCAGATGGACTAATAATCTCTACACCAACAGGTTCTACTGCATATTCTTTAAGTGCTGGAGGACCAATTGTGGTACCTGATTCAAACAATTTAATTATAACACCATTAGCACCTCATAATTTAAACGTAAGGTCTTTAATTATAAATGATAACAATAAAATATTACTAAAAATTGA
>MENC01000169.1:1574-9324 GCA_001768155.1 Bacteroidetes bacterium GWA2_30_7 | reverse complement strand
TCAACTATAGTTGAATTTTTGCATAAAAAAGGTGTCGAAGTTGATTCAAATCCAAATACAAAAATAACTGAAGACATTTTTGACATTCTTGTTAAAGAATACAGTTCTGAAATTCATGTAAAAAAAGAATCTGAAAAAATTTCGCTAAAAACACAAAGAGAAAAAAATGAGTCTGTTACAATCGACGATATGGTTGTAGAAGAACACATTGAAGAAGAACCCGAATCGGAAAAAGAATTTATTATTAAAGATGTCAGCTCATCATCAATTTATAAAGATAATGCTGAGGAATCAAAGAAAAGAGATGAAAAAAAACCAGAAGTTAAAATACTAGGCAAAATCGACCTGAATAGCCTTAAAAAGAAACCGGCTCAGAAAGTTGTTGAAAAAGTACCAGAAAAAAAAGCAACAAAAAAAGTTGAAGAACCAATATCAAAAGTCGAAGCGAAAAAACAGGAACCAATAATTGAAGAACCAATAATTATTGATGAAATACCTGAAGAAAAAATTATTCCCGAAGAAAATGAAATTACCACATCAATTCCCGACGACAACATTAAAGTAGTTGGCAAAATAGACCTTTCTACAATTAATCAAAAAACCCGACCCGATAGAAAATCGAAAGCACAAAAAGATACCGAACGAAAAGAAAAAGAAACAGTTCGGAAAGATGCTGTTCGCAAAAGACACTCAGACGAAAAAGTTCATAAACCGAAAGAACCGGTAGAAGCAGCTCCAGTTAAAAAACTTAATGTTAGAAGACCCGACGAAAACTTTATACATACAAAGGTTGATAAACTTTCGGGTCCTACAGTAGTTGGTAAAATTGCTCTTGCTAAAGATGCACCTCAAAAAGATGCCGGCAAAACAGACGATTATTCTAAAAAGAAAAAAAGAAAACGAATAACTAAAGAAAACGAACGTGTAAATTTAGCTACCGAAAAAGATAAAAAAGTCCCTGTTAAAGCAAATGTTGTTACCAAAGATTTAAAATGGAAAAAAGGTAAAAAATCTTACCGTCAAGATGTGGACGAAGAAGAAGTTGACAAACAAATAAAAGATACACTTTCTTTATTATCAAAAACAGGAAAATCAAAAGCCTCCAGACACAGACGCGATAAACGAGATGCAGTAAGTCAAAAAATGCAAGACGAAATGGACCGTCTCGAAGGGCAGAAAAATGTAATTAATGTTACAGAATTTGTAACCGTTAATGAAATTGCATCGTTAATGAATGTTCCGGTAACTCAAATTATCGCAACTTGTATGAATTTGGGATTATTTGTATCGATTAATCAACGACTCGATTCTGATACTATTTCGATTGTTGCCGACGAATTTGGATTTACTGTTGAATTTGTAACTGTCGAAACTCAAGAATCAATAGAAGAGGTCGAAGAAGACGAAAACTTATTATTACATCGTCCTCCGATTGTTACAGTTATGGGACACGTTGACCATGGTAAAACAAAACTTCTTGATTATATCCGTAGTGCAAATGTTGTAGCAGGTGAAGCCGGCGGAATTACTCAGCATATTGGAGCATATAACGTAACATTAGATAATGGCAAAAAAATCACATTCCTCGATACTCCCGGTCACGAAGCATTTACAGCAATGCGTGCCAGAGGTGCTCAGGTTACAGATATTGCAATTATTGTAGTTGCAGCTGACGATGGAGTTATGCCTCAAACCCGTGAAGCAATTAATCATGCACAGGCAGCCGGAGTTCCATTAATTTTTGCAATAAATAAAATTGATAAGCAAGGAGCAAATCCCGAAAAAATTAAAGAAGAACTTGCAAATATGAATATTCTTGTAGAAGACTGGGGAGGTAAGTTTCAGTCGCAGGAAATTGCAGCTAAACCAGGAATAAATGTCGATTTATTACTCGAAAAAGTATTGTTAGAAGCCGAAATGCTCGACCTTAAAGCAAATCCCGATAAATTTGCAATTGGTACAATTGTAGAATCATCACTTGACAAAGGCAGAGGATATGTTTCAACATTGCTTGTAAAATCGGGAACTCTTAAAATTGGAGACGTTTTACTCGCCGGAAGTTATTACGGAAAAGTAAAAGCAATGTACAACGAACGAAATCTGAAAGTTGACGAAGCCGGACCATCTTGTCCTGTATTGATATTGGGGTTAAACGGAGCTCCACAAGCAGGTGATAAATTTAACGTACTTGCATCAGAAAAAGAAGCAAAAGAACTTGCAAATAAACGCGAGCAACTTCAACGCGAACAAGGATTGAAAACTCAGCGTCATATTACACTTGATGAAATTGGAAGACGATTAACTGTTGGAAATTTCAAAGAATTAAATGTAATTGTTAAAGGCGATGTTGACGGTTCTATCGAAGCCCTATCAGACTCATTAATAAAATTATCGACCGAGCAAGTTCAAATCAATATAATTCATAAAGCAGTTGGTCAAATATCCGAATCTGATGTTATGCTTGCATCTGCTTCAAATGCTATTATAATTGGATTCCAGGTTCGACCATCGGTAAGTGCCAGAAAAATTGCCGAAAAAGAAGCAATCGAAATCAGATTATATTCAATTATTTACGATGCTATTGAAGAAGTTAAATTAGCAATGGAAGGAATGTTATCTCCAGAAATTAAAGAAGAAATTATAGGAGCAGCCGAAATTAAAGAGGTTTTCAATATTACTAAAGTTGGTACAATTGCAGGATGCCTCGTAACAGACGGTAAGATTTTAAGAAGTGCTAAAGTTCGAGTAATCAGAGATGGAATTGTTGTTCATTCGGGCGAACTAGGCTCGTTGAAACGTTTTAAAGACGATGCTAAAGATGTTCATTCGGGTCAGGAATGTGGATTAAATATTAATAATTTCAACGATATTAAAGTTGGCGATATAGTTGAGGCATTTACCGAAACTGAGGTTAAGAAGAAGTTGTAATGGTAAATGGTTAAATTGTTATATTGTTAAGCTGTTAAATTGTTCTATGTGATTCTTTCTATGTGTGCTATGTGTCTATGTGGTAAAAAGGTTAAATGGTTCTATACTAGACTTGGTTCTTAAAATTTTTGATTTGAGACTTGTGGCTTTTGAAGAGTGATATTCATGAAATTGCATTAAAAATGTCTTCCTCGTTTTTATATCCTTGTTTTAACAGATGTTTTTTCAATTTTTTCCGAGTTAATTTGATTTCCTGAATAAGAAGAAATTTTCTTAATGCGGTAACAATTAAATCATTCTTTTCAATCTGCATTTTCTTAGAAATGACTTCAATTTTATTAAAAAGTTCATCATTAACCGATAGCGATAATTGAATATTCATAAATATAATATTAATTTTACAAAGATATTAAATTTAGAACAATTAATAAACTGTTCAAAATGAAACCAACTTTGCTTTTATCAATCATGTTATTCACTTTAAACTTTATAACTTTACAAACTTTCAACCACTTACACAGCTACTATAAATGTAAGTCAGGGCATTGCAGACGTAACAAGTATTGAAGCATTCACAGTTCTTACTGATTTGTACTGAAGCTCTAATCAATTAATAAGTTTGAAATTTTATTACAAGATTTTTATTATTGAGTAAAAATTTAATAAATTTGTTTATTATATTATTTGATTAATTTAAAAAAATGCCTGAAATAAGCAGATTTTACGGAATAATAATCATGATGTATTGGCAGGAACACAATCCGCCACATTTTCATGCCGAATATCAGGGGTTTAAAATTCAGGTTAATTTCAACCCTTGAAACGAAAGGTGTATTTCCTCAAAGAGCTAAAGCCTTGATTTTTGAATGGATTAGTCTGCATAGAGAAGAGTTGCTAAAAAATTGGGAACTCTCATTAATTGGTAAACCATTAGAAAAAATAAAACCATTAGATTAATTACTATGAATGAAAATGATTATAAGCCGGTAGCTGTTACATCAGTAAAAACACTTGATGACTATAAGATTGAATTAACTTTTGACGATGGTTGTACAAAGATAGTTGACTTAAAGCCATTACTAAACAAATCTATTACAGAGCCATTAAAAAAGCCTGATTATTTTTCTCAGGTAAAGATTGATAATTTTGGTGGAATATATTGGCCAAATACTTACGATATTTGCCCTGATTTTCTAAGGTATTACATTTAAGAAGTTAGAAATTAGAATTTTAGTCTAAATAACCAATAATTAATATAAAATGAAACCAACTTTGCTTTTATTAATCATACTCTTCGCAATATGCGGATTTGGTTATAAAGCATTTACACAAGTAGTAAACATACCCGATTATCATTTTAAAGCTGCATTGGTTGGCAATTCAAGTATAAATACCAATGGTGATGGCGAAATACAAACCTCCGAAGCTGCTGCGTATTCAGGGACTTTAAATTTAAGCTATAAGAATATTTCCGATTTAACAGGCATAGAAGCGTTCACTGCTATTACTAAGTTGTATTGTGACGATAATCAATTAACAAGTTTGAATGTTTCAGCTAATACTTCTCTTACTGGTTTTCTCTGTTACTATAATCAATTAACTAGTTTGAATGTTTCAGCAAATACTGCTCTTAATTATTTGAACTGTGGCTATAATCAAATAACAAGTTTGAATGTTTCCGCTAATACTGCTCTTACTGTATTGATCTGTTCCGATAATCAATTAACAACCTTTAATGTTTCCTCCAATACTGTCCTTACTGAGTTTTATTGTAACAAAAATCAATTAACAAGTTTGAACGTATCAGCTAATACTGCTCTTACTAAGTTGTTCTGTAACGATAATCAATTAACAAGTTTGGATGTTAAAAATGGAAATAATAGCAATTTCTCGTATTTCTATGCTGAAAACAATCCCAACCTTAATTGCATAAATGTAGATGATTCTATTTGGTCAACTGCCAACTGGTTTGACATTGATGCTGGAGCATATTTTAGCGAGAATTGTTACACAGGCATACCTTCATTAACAAATACTACAGAAATAAAAATTTATCCGAATCCGGCAAGTGAGCAGTTAACTGTTTATTCGTCATTGCGAGATCCGAGGCAATCTCCGCAAACGTCCACGTCATTGCGAGGCACGAAGCAATCTCCACAATTAGTAATTTTTGATTTGTTTGGAAAAGAAGTATTATCAACCGAAATAACAGAAAACGAGCAATCAATAAACATATCAAAATTAGTAAGTGGGCTTTATACAATTAAAATAATAACAGAAAAAGAAATAATTGTAAAAAAGATGCTCAAACAATAAAGGATTTAGGAATAGCTGCGTAGCAACAATTTAACAATTTAACAATTTAACCATGTACCTCAAACCTCAAATAATAATAAATAAACTTTAAAAATTATGAAAACAAAAATTATCTTATCAGTATTAATTACAGGTCTAATTTTTAGCTCCTGCAAGAAAAAAGTAGAAGATTTACAACAATCTGCAAACGACAACTCTGTGGCAGAATCTGCCTTTAACGACATTTACGACCAGGTTGAAAACTCGTATAATTCTTCTACTCAGAATAAAAGTATTACTTCTACTTGTGCAGTAATTACAATTGATAAACCCGATACAACAAACTTTCCAAAGAAAGTTACAATCGATTTTGGAACAGGCTGTACCGATGATAGAGGAATTACAAGAACCGGAAAAATAATTGCCGATATTAGTGGCAAATTTCGTCAAACCGGAACAGTTGTAACCGTAACACTCGAAAACTTTACCCGAAACGGAAACGCTATTACCGGTAAAAAAACAATTACCAACAACGGACCTAATGCTGCCGGACATTATGTATATACTATTAATGTTAACGATGCAAGTATTACTACCGATAAAGGTACAATATCATGGTCATCGGGAAGGCAGCGTGAATGGATTAGCGGATTCGATACCAAATGGCCCAACATCAGCGACGACGAGTTTTTGATTACCGGAAGTGTAGCAGGTGTTAATTCATTAGATAGAGAATTTTCAATAGAAATTACTACCGCCTTAAACATTAAAAGAGATTGCAAATGGATAACCGCCGGAGTTATTGAAATTACATCTGAATTAGGACAAACCCGCACACTCGACTATGGAGATGGCACTTGCGACGATAAAGCAACCCTGAAAATCAGAAACAAAACAAAAGAAATAACTTTAAGACATTAGAAGATAGAAGTTAGAAAAGAGATATTAATTGATATAAAGATATAACTATGTGAAACCTATGTTTCTATGACTCTATGTGGTAAATGTTTAGTTAGAAGTTAGAAGATGTTTAGTGAAATTTAGTGCCTTTGTGACTTAGTGGCAAAAAGAAGAAGTTAGAAGATAGAATGAAAATTCTCTGTTTATTTTTGGTAATGATATATTGTTCGGACACTGAGGCTCTCGAAGTGTTTGAATTATATTCCAATGATTCTGTTTCAATGATTCATTATAAAGAAATGTATTTCAGAGAACTCATAAATAATGATACTTTATTATTCCAAAAATATTTACAATCAAAAGAGGTTATTTCAAAAATAGTTAAACAAAAAATTATCGAAGGGTTACTTCAACATTCACTTGTTACAACAACAAATTTTCCTGAATTTTACGAAGATGCCAACAATATTGCAAAAGAACTTGGACTATCGAAGCCTAAATATATTTTCGTTAAAGAAACCTGCGAGTTGGGAGCATCAACAATAGCTGCCGATACAAACGATTATGTAATTTTTTTTCATTCTGCTATTTTCAACAATATGTCGAGAGATGAAAGAAAAGTATTACTGGCTCACGAATTAACTCATGTTAAACTTTTACACTCAAGATATGCTGTAACACTAAAAATGCTCGACAATATCGCATTAGACTCTTTAATAGTTCAAATGAAAATGACAACTTTGCAATTGTTTCGCTATTTTGAATTTTCTGCCGACAGAGGAGCTTATTTGACAAGTAAAGTTAATAAAACTCTTTTTTTGGCTACAATAATGAGATTTGCTTCGGGAGTTTCAAATAATATTGCAAAACAAAGTGTTGAAAGCTATATAGAACAAATTGAACTATTTGAAGATTTAAAAATTTCGGATGAAGATTTAGAAAAATACTATTCAAAAATGCCTGAGAAAAAACAAGATAATCCATTTCCAATAATTAAGGCAAGAGAAATTATAAGTTTTATTAACTCTCAGAAGGAATGAAGAATGGCTAAATGGTGATATTGATAAATTGCGGTGCACTGAGCGAAGTCGAAATGTTAAATTGTCCTGAGATTTGACAACTTTTAAAAAATTGTCAAATCTTTCAAATAAATAACAGACAATAAATAATATAACAATAACTAAAATAAATAAATAATGAAACCAACCATACTTTTCTCAGCCATACTCTTCGCAATATGCGGATTGAGTTACAGTGCATTTACACAAGTTGTAAATATACCTGATGCTAGCTTTAAAGCAGCATTGGTAGGCAATTATTATATCAATACCAATGGCGATGGAGAAATACAAACATCCGAAGCTGCTAATACAGGTTCTATTAATGTAAACAGTAAGAATATTGTAGTCTTAACAGGAATAGAAGCTTTTACTGCTCTTACTTATTTGAGATGTGAAGGCAATCAATTAACAAGTTTAGATGTATCAGCGAATACTGTTCTTAATACTTTGTGGTGTTTCGATAATCAATTAACAAGTTTGAATGTTTCATCTAATACTACTCTTACTGAGTTGGTCTGTAGCTGGAATCAATTAACAAGTTTGAATGTAAAAAATGGAAATAATAC
>MENC01000169.1:0-1537 GCA_001768155.1 Bacteroidetes bacterium GWA2_30_7 | reverse complement strand
AAAAACTTATCCGAATCCGGCAAGCGATGAAGTAACTGTTGAAATTTCAAATCCTAATTCCCAAATCCTAAATCCTAAATGTGAACTTCTGAATATTAATGGGCAGCATCTCGAAACTATAAACATAACCCAGGAAAGAAACACAGTAGCACTATCGAAATTACCAGCCGGAGTTTATACCCTCAAAATAATAACAGATGGTGGAATTATGGTTAAGAAAGTTATAAAAAATGATTAATCGTTAAGGATTAATGGTAAACTGCGTAGCAACTTCAAACTCTTACTCCCCTTCCTTTGGAAGGGGCTGGGGGTAGGTCAAACTTCAAACAGATTGCTTCGTACCTCGCAATGACGAAAGTTGGCAACTTCAAACCTCAAACCAACTCCCTTTAACTCAATTTAACAGCTAAAAAATTATTACAATTAATAAAAATAATCTACTTTAGCCACGATTTGAAATTTAGGAATTTATCATTGTAACAATTTAACACATAAAATAAAACATAAAACAATAAATGACTAATCAACAGAACAAACCACAAACCACAAACTACAAACAGATTGCTTCGTGCCTCGCAATGACGGAACGGTCAACTTCAAACTTCAAACCTCAAACTTTAAACTATAATGAACTATAAATTAATTAACAACATTGTCGGATGGTTTACATTCGTAATCGCAACTATTGTTTACTTTCTTACAATAGAACCAACAACAAGTTTTTGGGATTGTGGTGAGTTTATTGCCACAGCTTATAAGTTAGAAGTAGGACATCCTCCGGGAGCACCGTTATTTATGATTTTGGCAAGAGCTTTCTCGCTTTTTGCATTTGGCGATGTTACTAAAGTGGCAATGATGGTAAATATTATGTCGGCTTTAATGAGTTCGTTTACAATATTATTTTTATTCTGGACAATTACACATTTAGCAAAGAAAATAGTTTTAAAAGATGGACTAGAATTGTCTATTGGAAAAGTACTTGCAGTTATCGGAAGCGGATTAGTTGGAGCATTTGCATATACATTTTCCGATTCGTTTTGGTTTTCGGCTGTTGAGGGCGAAGTTTATTCCACATCATCGTTGTTTACAGCTGTAGTTTTTTGGGCAATTCTGAAATGGGAAAACGATGCCGACAAACCTTTTGCAAACCGTTGGCTAATATTAATCGGATATTTAATGGGATTGTCTATTGGAATTCACTTGTTAAATTTATTAACGATACCTGCATTAGTATTTGTTTATTATTTCAGAAAATATAAACCCAATCGTAAAGGAGTTATACTTTCTTTTATATTATCAATCATTATTTTAGGAGCTATTCAGTATGGAATCATTCCCGGAATAATTATTCTTGCCACAAAGTTCGAATTGTTATTCACAAACGGATTTGGTTTACCATTCAATACCGGAATTATTTTCTATGCTTTATTAATAATTGGGCTTGTAGTGTGGGGTTTATACTACAGTCATAAAAAGCAAAAAGTAATATTAAATACCGCAATTTTATTATTCTCAGTTATTTTAATTGGATATTCAT
>MENC01000168.1 GCA_001768155.1 Bacteroidetes bacterium GWA2_30_7 | reverse complement strand
GGTCTTTATCTATAATCACAGTAATCGGATTGTTTCTTATAATTTCTTCATTATAAGCATTTTCAGGAGAATTAGGAGTCCAACCAGACCAAGCTGAACCAATATCGAAGAAAGAAATTAATTGTAAATTAGATAGAAAATCAGAATTTATTGGGCGATTTAGGAAGTATTTAATTACCGGTAGTCGCAACTCATTATTTAGTACAGCAAAGTTAGTTCCATTTCTAACATTTTGTGTAAAACCTCTCATATTTGTTGCAACTGCTTGATACGAATAATTTTGAGTCTGATTTATTAATATTGAATTATCAAACATTGGTTTTTTTGGGGATAAATTAATCCAATTGTCAACTCCGCCTAAATAATATATTAGTCGGCTACTTCCAAACGAGGCACTTGACGCAAATCGAGATGCCCAAATAAACGAACGATGAATTTTTTCGTAATGTCTGTAATCGCATCCCAAAACAATTAATTCAGATTTTTTAGCATTTACTTGTTTATAATATTCGCCAAATAATTTAAAACGTGTTCCTGTATATAAATTTATTCCTAAATTTCGTGTATTATCATAAATATATTCGAGCTTCACTCCTACCCAAGTTTTATATTCATTCTGTCGATTAAGCGACGAAAGGTCTGTTGATAAAAATGCAACTCTATCGTAACGACCTATTAATGTTGATTTTAGACAAGTGATTTGACTAAATGGATATTTCAAAAGATACATTAATTCGTGAGTATGTGTTTTTGAAACGTATGATGTTGAATTGTTTGAAAATGCCTGACGATGAAGTATAATTTGTTTATCGATTCGTTTTTTTAGATTTTCGAAACTTAATAAATATTCGTTGCTATTAAAATTTCCGGCAAAGCGGAAACCACCTGTTACTTTATAATCTTCAAATAAATCGTTTGTTCCAATTTTCATAAACAAATTAAAACCCGGATTAAAATAAACAGCTCCTCCTGTATATGCCTGATATGAAGAACTTAAAAAGCCAAAATCGATTTGATTAACAAAATAATTTGTGTAAAATGAAGTAAAATAAACCATTTGTTTAGGTAATACAAATCCAGTAACAGTAGTATCTGAAACCTGTACAGAATCTTTTTTAAGATTTGAACTTTGAGCAACTGTTGATTTTTCTTTATTAAAAATATAATTATTAATATCTATAACTTTAGATGTATCATTTTTTATATTACCGACTGTATCAACTTTTATATTACTGGCTGTATCAACATTAATTTTTTCAATTTTATTCTGTAATGTCAAATTTTTAAGACTATCTAATAATTTTTGTTGTTTAATGTATTTCTTCTTATAATCTGTTATAGAATAATTTTCTAACGTATGCTCTAATAATTTTTTATCATCGTTAATAAAGTATTTCCCTTTGTTGAATGTAATATCAAAGTTTCTATTTCCTTTAAAACCTTTATTGCTTTCTAAATAATTTCTTGAGTTATTGGATATTGGTTTGTCAACCGAAAAATATCGAAAGTGCATTGATGTATCTATAAAACTAATTGTACTATCAAATTTTATTAAATGTTTATTAATAATTCCATTCTGGTCGCTAAGTGAAATAAAGCTATGATGCTTATTTTCAAAAGCCTGTGTTTCATTATCATAAGGAGTATTCGTTAATCGCGTTAGTACATTATTTTTAGACGCATAATCGTAAATAAATAAATCAAAGGTTTCAGATTTTTTTTCAAATTTCTTTAAAACGTTCAATGTATCTGAAATTCGATTCGAAGAAAAAATTATACTTTGTGAATTTTCAATAAATTGAGGGTTAATATCATCAAAAAAATCGTTAGTAATTTGTTCGTTTGTGTTTGATGGAACATTGTAAACAAAAATATCTGATTTGCCATTTTGCACAGCACTAAATATCATTTTCATTCCATCATCAGAATATGAAAAATCAAGAATTTTCTCGAAATATGCCATAAAGCGATAATCAAATTTTTCTTCAGACATATTATAACTCATTAATTTTAATTCGCCTTTTGATTCAACTATTACAGCTAAAATTTCGCCTTTCGGATGCCATGCTATTATTGGATAAGAATAATCTGTTATTTGGTCGAGCCGGTGTTCTCTGCTTAATATTTTTCTACGTTTTCCGGTTTCAAGATTATATAAAAATATTTTATATTTTCCATATTCATTCGTAACGTAGGCAAGAGTCTGGTTATCAGGACTAATTTTAGATTGTGAATAGACTCTTGCTTTTTTTACCTTTTTTAAAAGCCCTGAATCATAATTATACTGGCTTTTTTGTTTTTCATAATACATTGAATCGTAATAATTTAACCAATCAAAAGACAAATATTTTAAAGTAGTTCCCAGTACATATAAGAAACCATTTTCTACATTTTTATTTATACGAGTTAAATATAAAATATTAGGAATTACAGATTTACCATAAGTATTTGCAATATAATTCCAAATAGAATGTCCGGCATATACAGCATCTTCGCCCGTTAAATGATTAAATTTTTCGTATTTTCCGCTTAAAATACCATCTTTAACTTTGTTTTCTATTTCAACACTCCAGTTTTCAGAAGCATAAGATATTAACCCCTTTACAAACCAATCGGGTAAAGACATGAGAGTAGAATTGGCTAATTTATTTTTGAAATCTGTACCGTAAATCATTTGTGTAAGAAGAACTTCGGCTATTGCTGCTGAAATTTGCTTTTCAAACTTTTTATAATCTCCTTCAAAATATAGAAATACTTTATTATCAATTATTTTAGTTACACCACCAATATTATACTGATTGTTTCCAGAAACCAGACCTATATTGCTTTGTCTAAAATCTGATAATTTATTGTAAATTATAAATATAATTCTTGAATCTAGCTTATAATCAAATAAGTTTTCTAAATCGGGAATTTTTTTGGAAGCAAATTCACCTGTATATGCCGCAAGTTCTTTCCCTCCAACATAAAAATAAGTATCAAATTTCTGAAATCTGAAATATTGCCAGTAATTATTTTCATATTGGACTCTGTTTTTTCCAAAATCCATTTGTAAGCCATTATAAAACTGGGACTTAGTAATATTAACAATAGAAAGAAAAAATAAAAATAAACAATATAATTTAACTCTTTTCACCGAAATAAATTAAACGCTAAAATTACAATAAATTTTGTAACCTAAATTTTAATTCAAATTTAATCCATTCTTTTGATATATTGAAATCAAAATTTTTCAACAATTATCTAAAAACTATACAATTATGAATTTTATTAACTTTTCATTGATTTAATGTGTACTTATTAACAACTAAAATACTACTTTTTATCACAAATATTGCTACATATATCAATTAATAGCGTAGAAATGTGAGAAAAAAGCAATGCCAATAAAGGATATTAATTATATTTGCTTTTTTAATATAAATATATGATGCAGAAATACATCAGTTTTTTCTTTAAATTATTATTAATTCTTTTTGTAAATTTCAGTGTTATAGCTCAACAAGCAGAATTTACAGCAAGCAATACACAAGGTTGTTCTAATTTTCCATTAGCTGTTGTTTTTACAAATCAATCTGTTGGAGCTACTTCTTATTTTTGGGATTTTGGCGATGGAGCTACTTCTACTTTGCTAAATCCAAATCACACATATCTAGTGCCTGGTATTTACGATGTTACTTTAATTAGCATTAATGGAACAACATCAGATACAATTATTAAGTATGATTATATAAAATATTATAAGGCTCCGGTAGCAAATTTTACTCAAGATAAGACACAGGGTTGTATGCCATTAACTGTTATTTTTGATAACTTAACTGTAATTGGGGATACTACATTTTCTTCTATTAAATGGGTATTTGGTGATGGACAAACATCAGCAGATTATGAACCAATACATACTTATACAACACCTGGCAGTTTCACAGTTTCATTAGAAGTAAATGATTATCACACATGTAACTCGAAAAAAATTTCAACATATAAAATTATTGTTAGCGATAATCCTTTGAACGCCTCATTCACAATTGACAAACCAATTGGATGTAGTATTCCTCACAATATTGACATTACAAATAATTTTATTGATACAACATTAACATACAGTTGGAATTTTGGTAACGGAGATACAAGTATTTTGGTTAATCCGCCACAACAAACTTACACTGATTTTGGTTCTTATGTTGTTTCACTTGTAATTGAAAATTCAGATGGTTGTAGAGATTCAACTTCACAAACAGTAGATGTAATTCCTTTTACCTCCGATTTTAAAATTGATACAAATGCCGGTTGCAGTCCATTTACAGTATCGTTTTCAGATTTATCTTCTCAAGGTACAACATTTTGGAATTGGAATTTCGGTGATACCCAAACATCTACTTCTAAAAATCCGACTCATAAATATTTAATTTCTGGAAATTATTCTATTCAATTAATTTCTGGAAATGCAAATTGCAGCGATACAATTACTAAAATTATTGATATTATAATTTATTCAAAACCAAATGTTACTTTTACAACAATTGACAGTTCGGCATGTGAAATTCCGTTTGATTTTAATTTTTCATATACAGGACCTTTTGCACAGATTTTTTCATGGGATTTTGGTAACGGAATTACATCAACAGAGCAAAATCCTGTAATTACTTATTCTGATACAGGCCATTACGATGTAACATTAATGGTTACCGATACAAATAACTGTAAAGATACTTTAATCAAAGAAGAGTATATAAACATTGTATTACCATGGGCTCATTATGGATTTTTTATAAAAAAGGGCTGTATTCCACTTTCTGTAGAATTTTTAGACTCTTCTACATCAGTCGAAAATTTTTCGCATTGGTATTGGGATTTTGGAGATGGGACTCCAGTTGTTGATTTTCAAAGTCCAACACATGTTTTTGCTGATACAGGAGTATTTTCGGTAAATTTAATTATCGAAAATATTAAAGGTTGTCGAGATTCGGTTCTTTTAGAAGATACTGTTTTAGTTGGTGACCATAAAAATGTTTCATTTTTACCTACCGACAGTGCAGGTTGTTATAAATTTAATCTACAATTTACCGATTTATCCGATTCTATTGGCGATGAATGGAATTGGGATTTTGGAGATGGTGGTTCTGATATTAATCAAAACCCGTCTCATACTTATGCCGATACAGGATATTTTGATGTTTGTTTAACTGTTGGCTTTCACGGTTGTTATGATACTTTTTGTAAGGATTCTGTTGCTCAGGTTTTTCCACCAATTTCAAGATTTTCACCATCAATATCAGTTGCATGTGATACTCCCCTTACAGTTTCGTTTACCGATATGTCAGTTTTAGCAGATTACTGGGAGTGGGAATTTGATAATGTAATACCAACCAC
>MENC01000167.1:23345-25549 GCA_001768155.1 Bacteroidetes bacterium GWA2_30_7 | reverse complement strand
ATCGAATTATCGCAAGAATCGCCTGCATCACAAAGAGTTATACAAATTGTATCAAGTCCTGAAAAACCAGAATCTGGAATGTAAGTTAAGCAAACTTCATTTCCAATTACAGCAGAATTTACATTTCCATTGGTAAAACAACTTATTGAAACAGAATAAGGTGCAACTCCATCAGCATCATTAAATGGAATGCAAACAGTTATTGTGCTATCTTGCGGAGTTATGGCAGTAGAATCGTTAATTACAGGATTGTCATTAATTGGAATTATCGAAATAAAAACTGTGTCAATATCACATAAAACCGGAATTCCATTGTCGCAGATTTGATAAATAATTGTATCATTTCCGGAATAATTTTGATTTGGTATATATAAAATGCTATCAACATTTATTAAAGTTATTGTTCCATAATTTGGATTAGAAATTATATAGGTAGTTAACCAATCTCCATTTATATCTATATCATTTAATTGTACATTAATATTAACGGTTGAATCTTCATTTATTATAATATTATCGGTTGAAGCAACTGGTGGAGCATTTGTAGAATTTATTGAAACAAAAACAGTATCAAAATCGCATAAAGTCGGCACTTCATTATCACAAATCTCATATACAATTGTATCAGAGCCAACGAAGTTAAAATCAGGAGTATAAGTAATGCTATCCCCGTTTATGATTGAAACAGTTCCATTTAAAGGTAATTGCAAAACTGATGTTGTTAATACATCTCCATCTATATCAGTATCATTTGATTGAACATTAATAGTTACTGGAATATTAATATCAGTTATGGAATAGTCAGCAACAGCATCTGGAGAATCATTTGATGGTAAAACATTTATAAAAACTAGTGCAGTATCGCAATAATTTGCTGTATCACAGAGTAAATAGACAAGACTATCAAGCCCATTAAAATCAGAATTTGGAGAATAAATTATTGAATTATCAGATTGAACAATTGCACTTCCATTTAAAGGATTTGAAAGAATTGAAACCGAAAGAGTATCACCGGGAATATTTGGGTCGGCATCGTTTACTAAAACATTAATTGTTACATTGTTATCTTCCTGAGTTGAAGTATAATCATCAACGGCAATTGGAGGTAAACTGTTTTCCGGAACCCAAATAATAACCATAGCAGTATCGCATAAAGACGGTGTTCCATTATCACAAACTACATAATAGATTGTATCAATACCATTTATAAAAAGCGGATTATTAACATATTCAATCTTTCCATCTGGGAGAATTGTTGCAGTTCCATTTGTAGGTTGAGATACAATTGAAATTGTAATTGGGTCGCCGTCAATATCATAATCGTTATTCATAACATTAATTGTATCGGCAACTCCCGGGTCAGTTGTGCTATAATCATTTAAGGCAATTGGTGCATCGTTTGAGTTTGTAACATTAATGAAAACTGTATCAATATCACAAAGTTGAGGAATTCCATTATCACAAATTCTGTAAATAATAGTATCCGCACCTGTAAAATTTTGATTTGGAGAGTATTGTAAACTATCTTGATTGATAATCTGAACAATTCCATTATTTGCAGTAATTATAATGCTTGTTACTAACGGATTTCCATCAATATCAATATCGTTATTTTGTACATCAATAATTACCGGAGTATTTTCAGTAGTGGAAATATTATCAGTTATTGCATCAGGTGAGTCGTTTATTGGATTAACTGTGATTGTAACAATTGCTGTAGTACATTCCTGCGGAGTTTCGTCGTTGCAAACTTGGTAAGTGAAATTATCTGAACCATTAAAGTTTGCGTTTGGAGTGTAAGTGAAAGTTCCATCAGAATTTAATATTAAAGTTCCGTTGGTAACGTCAACAGTTGGAGTTGTGATTACTGATAAAGTACTTCCGTCCAAATCCCCATCATTAACTAGAATTGTAGTTCCGTTTAAAGTTCCGTCTTCGTCAACATTTGCAATGTCATTATTGGCAAAAATCGGGTCGTTTATTGGATTTATTGTTATCAAAACTGTTGCTGTTGTACATTCCTGCGGAGTTTCATCGTTGCAAACTTCATAACTGAAACTATCTGAACCATTGAAGTTTGCATTTGGCGTGTAAGTGAAAGTTCCATCAGAATTTAAAATTAAAGTTCCGTTTGTTACGTCAACTGTTAGGGTTGTGTTTACGGTTAAAGTACTTCCGTCCAAATCTCCATCATTTACAAGAAT